>NZ_SMLA01000054.1:0-44897 GCF_004349225.1 Saccharopolyspora karakumensis | reverse complement strand
GGTCGGGCGCTGTAGGGGGCGACCAGCGTCTTGTTGAGGACGTTCTGCGTGTAGTCGAGCCGCGCCAGGCCACGCCGGTCGGTCTTCGTCCACGCCCAGCTGACGAGTTCCGGGACGGTGTTGCCGACCGCGCGCGACACCTTCTCCACCCACGCCCGGGTCTCGGCGTAGGTGTAGCGCGGCTCGATCGGGACCCAGATCTGGATGCCGCGCTGGCCGGTCACCTTCGGTTTCGCGACGACGCCCAGGTGATCCATCGCCGCCCGGTGCAGCCTCGCCAGCGTCAGCACCTCGTCGAAGCTCGTCTGCTCGCCGGGGTCGATGTCGAACAGCGCCCAGCTCGGATGTTCCACGTCGCTGGTCGGCGAGGTCCACGGGTGCAGTTCGAGCGCGGCGTAGTTGGCCAGCCAGGCGAGCGCGGCGGGGCTGTCCGGGACGATGTAGCGCTGCACGTCGTCGGCGTCGGCGCCCGGGTACTCCCAGGTGGACAGCCACTCCGGGGCGTGGCCGGGCGCCTGCTTGTGCCAGAAGCCGGGGGAGTCCACGCCGTTGGGGAAGCGGTGGCTGTTGAGCGCCCGGCCCACCAGGTACGGCAGCATCACCGGCGCGATCCGCGCGTGGTAGGCGACCAGCTCGCGCTTGGTGATCGGCTCCTCGCCGTCGCGGCCCGGGAAGAGGACCTTGTCGAGGTTGGTCAGGGAGATCCGGTGGCCCTGCAGGTTCCAGGTCCCCTTGGACTTGAGCCCTTCCAACTCGGCGAGCTCGGAATCGGTCGGCGGTTCCCAGCTCGGGCGCAGCCGGATCTCGGCCTGGTCGGCGGGCAGGTCCCCGCGCCACATCGCCTCCGGGGCGGCGGCGACCTCCTCGTTGGTGCGGCCGCTCTTGACCGACCTCGGGTGCTGCTCGGGATCCCAGCCGTCCTCGGCGTGCTCGTCGCGCTTGTGCAGCAGCAGCCACTGCTTCTCGCCGCGCCGGACCAGCACGAACCGGCCGCGCAGCTTCTCGCCGTGCAGCTCGAAGTGCAGGGTGCCGGCTTCGAGGGCGGCGGCCGTGTCGTCCTCGCCCGGCGTCCAGGTGCCGCGGTCCCAGACGATCACGTCGCCGCCGCCGTACTCGCCTGCCGGGATGGTGCCCTCGAAGTCGGCGTACTCGAGCGGGTGGTCCTCGACCTGCACGGCCATCCGGCGCACCGCCGGGTCCAGCGTCGGCCCCTTGGGCACCGCCCAGCTCAGGAGCGCACCGTCGAACTCCAGCCGCAGGTCGTAGTGCCTGCGGCGAGCGCGGTGGCGCTGCACGACGAAGCGGTCGCCGGTCCCGGTGGTGCCGTCGCCGCGGGGCTCGGCGGTGCGCTCGAAGTCGCGCATCCGCCGGTAGGTCGCCAACCGGCCTTCGTTCACGGGTTCAGCCTGACACGGGCGGGCGCAGGTCAGCGCGTCGTGACGAGCGGTTCGCCGGAGTTCGGCTGATCGCCGGGGAACCGGGATGGACTAAGATTGGTTGAAAGTGAAAGGAGTTTGACCATGCCGCAGCCGCAAGGGGCCGAGCTGGAGGCCATCCGGGCCCGCCGCGACGAGCTTCGCGACCAGTACCTGATGCCCGGCGGGAAGCGCCTGGCGCCGACCGTCAAGGGCTTCCACCACGTCGCGCTGATCTGCAAGGACGTCGAGGAGACCATCCGCTTCTACCAGGAGCTGCTGGGCTTCCCGCTGGTCGAGCTGGTGGAGAACCGCGACTACGCCGGTTCCAGCCACTTCTTCTTCGACGTCGGCAACCGCAACCTGCTGGGGTTCTTCGACTTCCCCGGCCACGACCACCCGCCGTTCGAGGAGACGATCGGCGCGGTGCAGCACATCGCGCTGTCCACCGACGCCCAGAACTTCGCCGCCGCCCGCCAGCGACTCGATGAGGCCGGCGTCGGCTACGTCGGTCCGGATCGGGGCATCGACGACAGCCTCTACATCCGCGACCCCAACGGGATCGGCCTGGAGTTCTACCGCGAGGAGCTCGCGGTGTTCAACGGAACCCCGCTGCTGGACTGACGGCTGGGCCGCGTCCAGCGGAGGTCGGCCGCCCGGTTTCCGCTGCGATCGCGGAGTCGTGCGCTGCGTAGACTGTCGCCGTGGATGTGTTGCGCGGGGCGTTGGGCGTGGGCGGGGATCAAGCGCTGGAGGTGGCCACGGCGCACGCGATGCTGCGGCGGATCAGCGCGGGTGAGACCGGGGCGGCGCTCCGCGTCTACCGGCCCGAGGCGCGGGTGGTGGCCTTCGGCCGCCGGGACAGCCTCCTGCCGGGGTTCCCCGACGCCGTCGCCGCCGCGCACGACGCCGGGTTCACGCCGGTGCTGCGGGCGCCCGGGGGACGGGCCGTGGCCTACACCGAGAACTCGCTGGTCGTCGACCACGCCGGGCCCGACCCGGGACGGCTGGCGGGCTTGGAGGAGCGGTTCGTCGGCTATGCCGAGCTGTGGTCCGAGATCCTCGCCCAGCACGGCATCGACGCGCAGGTCGGGGCGGTGCCGGGGGAGTACTGCCCCGGCGCGCACAGCGTCAACGCCCGGGGGCGGGTGAAGCTCGTCGGCACGGCGCAGCGGATGGTGCGCGGCGCGTGGCTGTTCAGCGCGGTGGCGATCCTCGATGACGCGGACGTGCTGCGACCGCTGCTCACCGAGATCTACCGCGCACTGGACCTGCCCTTCGACGACGACTCGGTCGGCTCCCTCGCCGATGAGGCCCCGGGTCGCTCGCTGGAGGGCTTCGAGGACTCCGTCCTCGCCGCCTACGACCAGCGCTACGGGCTCGAACCGGCGGCGCTGCCGGAGGAGCTGCTGACCCGCGCCAAGGGGCTGGCCGAGGACCACCGCGTCACCGGGTGACGGGCAGCGTCAGCATCGCCGGGCCGTTGGGGGTGCGCAGCTCCAGCGACCGGATGTCGCTGCGCCGCACCGGTGTCGTCACCTTGAGCACGGCGTTGTTGTCGGGCATCGCGAACCACCGCGCCAGCACCTCGCTGGTGCCGTCCCGGCGCACCACGACCAGCACGTAGTCACCGCCGCGCCGGCCCTCGTACTCGCAGTCCACGTCGACCCGCGTTCCCGAGCGCAGGTCGCGGAGGTTGACGCTGGCCGCGACCGGGTAGGCGCCCAGCGCGGTCATCTCGGTGCCCGGCCCGGTCTGGGCGAGCTCGGTGGACAGCACCAGCGCCGCGCACGCGGCCACCGCCACCGCGGCGGCCGAGACCGTCCCGGCCAGGCGCCGCGTCCTGCTCCGGCGGACCTCGGCGAGCAGGGTGGGCAGCGGGTCCGCGGGGCCGGTCCCGGCGTCGAGCGGGGCGGGATCTGCCCGGGCGAGGAGTCCGGGCAGACCGGCGAGCTCGCCGACGGCGGCCGCGCAGGTCTCGCAAACACCGAGGTGCCGCTCGAACTCGGCGCGGTCCTCCGGGGACAGGGCGCCGAGCACGTAAGCGGCGTCGAAGTGGGCGAACTGATCGCCCTGCGGGTCTCGTCGCCGGCTCACCGCGTCACCCCTCTCTCCTCCAGCGCCAGGCGCAGCGCGCGCAAGGCGTAGTGCGTGCGGGACTTGATCGTCCCCTCCGGGACGCCGAGGCGTGCGGCGGCGTCGGCCACCGACATGCCCTGGTAGAAGCACAGCGCCAGGACCTCGCGGTGGCGGGTGCTGAGCTCGGCGATCGCGTCGGCGACCAGCCAGCCCTGCACGGCGCGCTCGGTGGCGTCGTCGTTGATCTGCTCCGGGGGAGCCTCGGTCATGATCTCCGCGCGCGAGGTGCCGGAGCGCCACTCGTCTATGGCGATCCGCCGGGCCACCGTCAGCAGCCACGAGCGGGCGGAGCGCTCGGACTGGTCGAGGACCTTCGGGTGGCGCCAGGCGCGCAGCAGGGTCTCCTGCACGACGTCCTCGGCGTGGGCGCGGTCGCCGTTGGTGAGCTCCAGCGCGTAGGACCGCAGCGCAGCCGCGTGCTGGTCGTGCAGCACGCGCATCAGCTGCGCCTCGGGGCCGTCGGTCACACCGCGGCCCGGGTGCGGTCGCGGGTGAGCAGCAGCGCGGTGCCGAACACCACGCAGCCGAGTTCGGTGATCACGCCCCAGGCCTCCTCGCTGGTGGCGAACTGCTCCTGCACGCCGAAGAAGCCGACGGTCAGCGACAGCGTGTAGGCGGCGAGGGTGGCCAGACCGAAGCCGATGGCGGCGATCGCGGGCAGCGGTGAGCGCCAGACGAGCACGGCGATCGCGATCACCACCCCGGCCACGACGTTGACCAGGAAGGACGGGCCGACGACGGCCATGTCCTTGGCCCAGTCCTGCCACACCACCCAGTGCACCCACGCCGAGCCGAGCAGGCCCAGCGCCACCAGTGCTCGCAGTATCCAACCGACCATCGCCGCGCTCCTAGAGCCGCCGGAACATCCGTGTACGCGAGTGAACACGCGGAGTCGGTGCGTTCGGTTCAACGTCGAACGGAATTGAACCGATCTCGCCGGACTCTCGTGTTCGAGCGCATGACAGATGAGACACGCTCCCGCCGTTCCGTTCTCGCTGCCGGTGGCGCCGTCGCCGGTGTCGCCGCCCTGTCGGCCTGCGGTGCCGAGCCCGCGCCGCAGCAGCCCGCCCCGGACCAGCCGCCCGCGCCGTCGGGGCGGTCGCTCACCCCGCTGGCCGCGGTACCTGTCGGGGGTGCGATCCCCGTGCCGGCGCCCGATGGCAGGCAGGCCATAGTGGCCAGGCCGGACGACTCCGCGGTGGTGGCCTTCGACGCCGCCTGCACGCACAAGGGTTGCCCGGTCAAGCCCGAGGGCGCGGAGCTGAAGTGCCCTTGCCACGGTTCGGTCTTCGACGCCCTGTCGGGTTCGGTGAAGAAGGGTCCGGCGGACCGCCCGCTGGCCTCGATCCCCGTTCGGGTGGAGGGCGACCAGATCGTCACCGCCTGAGTCCGGGCGTGGAGCCGGGCGTCATCGACTCCCGGCTCCACCGCAGGTGACGTTACCCCTGAGGGGTATTCTGAATTCACGTCGGACCTCGCTTGAACAGGTACCCCCTGGGGGTATAGATTCGAGGGTGTCGGCGCGACGCGTCGGCGTGCGACCCGCGAACCGAGAGGGATGGACCGATGAGCGAGACGACCTACCACGTGACCGGAATGACCTGCCAGCACTGCGTGGCTTCGGTGACCGAGGAGGTCGGCGCCATCGACGGTGTGACCGACGTGAAGGTCGACCTGCCCAGCGGCGCGGTCACCGTCGTCGGCAGCGCGCAGGAGGCCGCGGTGCGCGCGGCTGTCGAAGAGGCCGGCTACGAGCTGGCCTCATGACGGACCGGACCGGCGCGAAGGGAACTGGCATGACCACGGTAGAGCACTCCGCAGACCGGACCGTCGAGCTGGCGATCACCGGTATGACCTGCGCTTCGTGCGCCAACCGCATCGAGCGCAAGCTCAACAAGCTCGACGGCGTCGCCGCCAGCGTCAACTACGCCACCGAGAAGGCGCAGGTCTCCGCGCCCGACGGCCTGGACCCGCAGCGGCTGGTCGAGGTCGTCGAAGCGGCCGGTTACGGTGCCGCTCTGCCCACCGCGGAGCCCGAGCAGGAGGAACCGGCCGACGCGCTGCGGCAGCGGCTGCTCGGATCGCTGACCCTGTCGGCGCCGGTCGTGGTGCTGGCGATGGTGCCCGCGTGGCAGTTCACCTACTGGCAGTGGATCTCGCTGGTGCTGGCCGCGCCGGTGGTGGTCTGGGGCGGGTGGCCGCTGCACCGCGCGGCGTGGCTGAACCTGCGGCACGGCGCGGCGACCATGGACACCCTGGTGTCGATGGGCACGCTCGCGGCGTTCCTCTGGTCGCTCTACGCGCTGCTGTTCGGACACGCGGGCATGCCGGGCATGACCCACCCGTTCGCGCTGACCATCGAACGCGGCGATGCCACGAGCTCGATCTACCTGGAGGTCGCCGCAGCGGTCACCACGTTCGTGCTGGCCGGGCGCTACTTCGAGGCGCGCGCCAAGCGTCGAGCCGGAGCCGCGCTGCGGGCGTTGCTGGAACTGGGCGCCAAGGACGTGGCCGTGCTGCGCGACGGCGAAGAGGTCCGGGTGCCCACGGCGCAGCTGACCGTCGGCGATCGCTTCGTGGTCCGCCCCGGCGAGAAGATCGCCACCGATGGCGTGGTCGAGGAGGGCGGTTCGGCCGTCGACGCCTCGATGCTCACCGGTGAGTCCGTTCCGGTCGAGGTCGGCCCAGGTGACGCGGTCGTGGGCGCGACCGTCAACGCCGGTGGCCGGCTGGTCGTGCGCGCCACCCAGATCGGGGCCGACACCCAGCTGTCGCAGATGGCGCGGATGGTCGAGGAGGCCCAGACCGGCAAGGCGCAGATCCAGCGGCTCGCCGACCGCGTGTCGGCGGTGTTCGTGCCGATCGTGATCGGTCTGGCGCTGCTGACCCTGCTGGGTTGGCTGGTGGCCGGGCAACCGATGACGGCGGCGTTCACCGCCGCGGTGGCCGTGCTGATCATCGCCTGCCCGTGCGCGATGGGATTGGCCACGCCGACCGCGCTGCTGGTGGGAACCGGTCGCGGCGCGCAGCTGGGCGTGCTCATCAAGGGCCCGCAGGTCCTGGAGTCCACCCGCCGGATCGACACGGTCGTGCTGGACAAGACCGGAACCGTGACCACCGGGAAGATGCAGCTGCTCGACGTGCACACCGCCGAGGGCACCGATCGCGACGAGGCGCTGCGGGTGGCCGGAGCCGTGGAGAACGCCTCCGAGCACCCCATCGCCCGCGCCATCACCACCGGCGCGCGCGACGAGGTCGGTGAGCTCCCGGAGGTCGTGGAGTTCGCCAACCTGGAAGGGCTCGGCGTCCAGGGGGTGGTCGAGGGTCGGGCTGCGCTGGCCGGTCGCGCGGCGCTGCTGGAGCAGTGGGGCCTGCACCTCGACGGACCGCTCGCGGAGTCCAAGGCCGCGGCCGAGTCCGAGGGCAAGACCGCGATCGCGGTGGCCTGGGACGGCGCGGTGCGCGCTGTCCTGGTCGTGGCCGACACGGTGAAACCGACGTCGCAGCAGGCGATCTCGCAGCTGCGGGAGCTCGGCCTGACCCCGGTCCTGCTCACCGGCGACAACGCGGCGGTGGCCGCCGCGGTCGCCGCGCAGGTCGGCATCGACGAGGTCATCGCCGAGGTCATGCCCGCCGACAAGGTCGAGGTCGTCAAGCGCTTGCAGCGCGAGGGCAAGGCGGTGGCGATGGTCGGCGACGGCGTCAACGACGCCGCGGCCCTGGCGCAGGCCGACCTCGGCCTGTCGATGGGAACCGGCACCGACATCGCCATCGAGGCCGGTGACCTGACGCTGGTGCGCGGTGACCTGCGCGCCGCGGTGGACGCGATCCGGCTGTCGCGGCGCACGCTGACGACCATCCGGGGCAACATGTTCTGGGCGCTGGCCTACAACGTGGCGGCGCTGCCGCTGGCCGCGGCCGGGCTGCTCAACCCGATGATCGCGGGTGCGGCGATGGCGTTCAGCTCGCTGTTCGTCGTCGGCAACAGCCTGTGCCTGCGTGGCTTCCGCACCACGGCGCGATAACCGGCACTCGCCGCGCACGACGCCCACCCGGTCCTTGATCGGGTGGGCGTTTGCGCGTGCCGGGCTTGACCGGGTGGGGTGCAATGGGGGCATGGCGGAATTCACCACAGCAACCCTGCAACCAGGGCAGATCGAGTCCAACGACCAGGGCGAGCGCATCGGTAGGTCGGCCGGTGGGCGGCTGGTCCAGCTGCGTCGGCGGCGCGCCGACCGCGGGTTCGTCGTCACCGTGGACGCCGAGCCGCGTGCGGAGGTTCCGGCGGAGGTGCTCACGCTGGAGTGGGCCGCCGCCAACTCCGCGTTCGACCGCCTGATGCACGAGTACTGAGCCCGGAGCGCCCGGCGTCGCCCCGGCGCCGGTTCTGCGGATTCGGCATCCGATCACGCGGGTTTCGGTCTCCGGGGCCTCGGGTAGTGCGGGAACATCCCCACAACGAAGAGGAGGCCGCATCATGACCACGGCACGCGACATCATGCATCCCGGTGCGGAATGCATCGGGGAGAACGAGACCCTCTTCAAAGCTGCGCAGATGATGCGCGATCTCGACGTCGGTTCACTGCCGATCTGCGGGCAGGACGACCGGCTGCACGGCATCATCACCGACCGCGACATCGTGCTCCGCTGCTGCGCGGAGGGCCGCGACCCCTCTCACGTCAAAGCGGGCGAGTTGGCGCAGGGAGCGCCACACTGGATCGATGCGCGTTCGGACGTCGACCAGGTGCTGACCGTGATGGAAGAGCACAAGATCCGCCGGGTACCGGTGATCTCCGACCACCGGTTGGTCGGCATGATCAGTCAGGCCGACCTCGCCCAGCACATCGGCGATGACCAGCTCGCGCACTTCGTGGAGACCATCTGCGCCGGGAAGTGAGATGACCACAAGGGTGTTCGTGGTCGATGACCACGACGTGATCAGGCGCGGCATCGCCGCGCTGGTGGATGCCGAGCAAGACCTAGAATTGGTGGGAGAGGCGGGCAGCGTGGCCGAGGCGCTGGCCTGGGTGCCGAAGAGCAACCCCCAGGTGGCGGTGCTCGACGTGCGCCTGCCCGACGGCAACGGCGTCGAGCTGTGCCGCGAGCTGCGCTCCCAGCTGCCGGAACTGCGTTGCCTGATCCTGACCTCGTTCGACGATCACGAGGCCCTGATGGACGCGATCATGGCCGGTGCCAGCGGTTTCGTGCTCAAGGGTGTGGTCAGCCAGGAGCTGGTCAGCGCGCTGCGCACGGTCGGTGCGGGCAAGTCGCTGCTGAGCCCGCAGCGGACCGAGGCCATGCTCAACTGGCTGCGCAAGGAGCAGGAGAGGGCCGATCCGCTGCGGGAGCTCACCGCCCGCGAGCGGCAGGTCTTGGAGCTCATCGGCGAGGGCATGACCAACCGCGAGATCGCCGAGCGGATGGTGCTGGCCGAGAAGACCATCAAGAACTACGTCTCGCAGATGCTGGCCAAGCTGTCGATGCGGCACCGCAGCGAGGCCGCGGTGCTGGCCACCGAACTGCGGCTGGACCGCGATTCCCGCAACAAGCACTGAGGCGCCGACGGCGGGAGGAGGGCGTCGATGTCACAACCGCCGGACCGCGATGACGCCGAACAGGTGCTGGACCGGTTGCTGCCCGCCCTGCGGGAGCTGCGCGACGGCAACTTCCGGCGCCGCTTGGTGGTCACCGGTGACGGTGCTGCGGCGGAAGCCGCCGCGATCTACAACGAGGTGGCCGAGCGCAACCAGCGGCTGGCCGGTGAGCTGCAGCGGGTGGGGGAGTCGGTGGCGCGCGGCCAGCTGCCGGTCGCCCCGGTCGCGCTCGACGGCGACGTCCAGGGCGGGTGGGCGCTGGCGGCGGACTCGGTGAACTTCATGGCCGACAACCTCACCAGCCAGGTCCGCGACATCGCCAACGTCGCCACGGCGGTGGCGGCCGGCGACCTGACGCAGAAGATCGACGTCGACGCGCAGGGCGAGATCCTGCAGCTGAAGAACACGATCAACACGATGGTCGATCAGCTCTCGGCGTTCGCCGCCGAGGTCACGCGGGTGGCGCGCGAGGTCGGTACGGAGGGCAAGCTCGGCGGCCAGGCCCGGGTGTACGGCGTGGCGGGGATCTGGAAGGACCTCACCGACAACGTCAACATCATGGCCGACAACCTGACCAACCAGGTGCGCGGCATCGCCCAGGTGACCACGGCCGTGGCGCGCGGCGACCTGTCCAAGAAGATCGACGTCAACGCGCGAGGCGAGATCCTGGAGCTCAAGACGACGATCAACACGATGGTCGATCAGCTCTCGGCGTTCGCCGCCGAGGTCACGCGGGTGGCGCGCGAGGTCGGTACGGAGGGCAAGCTCGGCGGCCAGGCGGAGGTCGCCGACGTCTCGGGCACCTGGCGGCGGCTGACCGAGAGCGTCAACCGGCTCGCCGGAAACCTGACCACCCAGGTCCGCGCCATCGCCCAGGTCGCCACCGCGGTCACCGAAGGGGATCTGACCAGGCAGATCACCGTCGACGCCTCCGGTGAGGTCGCGGAGCTCAAGGACAACATCAACGCGATGATCAGCAACCTCAAGGAGACGACCCGCGCCAACCAGGAGCAGGACTGGCTCAAGACGAACCTGGCCCGGATCTCCGCGCTGATGCAGGGCCAGCACGACCTCGACGCGCTCGCGCAGCTGATCATGTCCGAGCTCGCGCCGCTGGTGTCGGCCCACCACGGCGCGTTCTTCCTGACCCGCACCGACGAGGACGGCCACCGCTACCTGGAGCACACCGCGGGCTACGGCAGCCCGCCGCCGCGCCAGGGCCCGCCGCTGCGGTTCGACTTCGGGGAGTCCCTGGTGGGGCAGGCGGCCGTGGACCGAAGGTCGATCCTGGTCGAGGACGCCCCGCCGGACCACATCCAGATCACCTCGGGGCTGGGCGAATCCGCGCCGACCAACGTGGCCATCGTGCCGGTGCTGTTCGAGGGAGCGGTGCTCGGCGTCATCGAGCTCGCCGGGATCCACCGGTTCAGCTCGGTGCACCTGGACCTGCTGGACCGGCTCAAGGAGTCCATCGGCGTCGAGGTCAACACCATCGTGGTCAACACGCGCACCGAAGCGCTGCTGGGCGAATCCCAGCACCTGGCCAGCGAGTTGCAGGCCCGTTCCGAGGAGCTGCAGAACCAGCAGGACGAGCTGCAGCGCTCCAACACCGAGCTGGAGGACAAGGCCGCGCTGCTGGCCAGCCGGAACAAGGACATCGAGCTCAAGAACATCGAGATCGAGCAGGCCCGCCAGGAGCTCGAAGAGCGCGCCCGCCAGCTCTCGCAGGCCTCGGCCTACAAGTCGGAGTTCCTGGCCAACATGTCCCACGAGCTGCGGACACCGCTCAACAGCGTGCTGATCCTGGCCAAGCTGCTCGCCGACAACATGGACGGCAACCTCACCCCGCAGCAGGTGGACCTGGCCAAGACCGTGCACCAGGCCGGATCGGACCTGCTGCAGCTGATCAACGACGTGCTCGACCTGTCCAAGGTGGAAGCCGGCCAGATGAACCTGCTGCCCGAGGACGTCGCCCTGGGCGAGCTGGCGCGCAGCCTCGAGTCGATGTACCGGCCGGTGGCCGCCGAGAAGGGCCTGGAGTTCCGGGTCGTCGTCGCGCCCGCGCTGCCGTCGAGCGTGCACACCGACCGCAGCCGGCTGGAGCAGATCGTGCGCAACCTGCTGGCCAACGCGGTGAAGTTCACCGACCGCGGCAGCGTCGAACTGCGGATCCGCCCGGCCCAGCCCACCGAGGTCAACAGCGGGGCGCTGCGCCGGGCCCGGCAGCGCATCGTGTTCTCGGTGCGCGACAGCGGGATCGGCATCCCCGCCGACAAGCTGTCGCTGATCTTCGAAGCGTTCCAGCAGGTCGACGGCACCACGGTGCGCAAGTACGGGGGCACGGGACTGGGGCTGTCGATCAGTCGGGAGCTGACCACGCTGCTCGGCGGTGAGCTGCAGGTCCGCAGCGAACCCGGCCAGGGCAGCACCTTCAGCCTCTTCCTGCCGAGCGAACCCGCCGTCGACAAACCACCTCAGATTGTGGAGCCCGCGGACGATGACGCAGCTGCCGAGGAAGCACCTTCCGAGGAAGCACCTGCCGTCGAGACGCCGGACGTTGAGACGCCTGCGGTCGAGGCACCCGCGGCGGAGGCACCCGAGGTTGAGACGCCTGCGGTCGAAACACCCCCGCACCCGCGGGTTCCGAGCGAGGCCGAGAGCAGCCTGGACGTCTCCGCCGAAGGCATCGACCCGCCGCTGCGCTCCAGCGAGCTGATCAACCGCGAGACGCAGCCGCACGTGCACCGCGCCGCCGAACCCGGACAGCGCGGTGCGTTGCAGTTCAACTCGGAGAAGGTCCTGGTCGTCGACGACGACGAGCGCAGCGTGCACGCCATGCGGGTGCTGCTGGAACAGCACGGGCTGCTGGTCGTGCACGCCGACAACGCGCTGGGCGCGCTCCGGGAACTGCGCAGGCACAACGACATCGTCATCGTGCTGATGGACGTGATGATGCCGCAGCTGGACGGCAACGAGGCCATCCGCATGATCCGCGAGATGCCCCGCTACCGGGATCTGACCATCATCGCCGTGACCGCCAAGGCGATGAAGGGCGACCGCGAGCAGAGCATCTCGGCGGGCGCGACGGAATACCTGACCAAACCGGTCGACGCCGACCTGCTCCTGGACCTGCTCTCGGAACACCTACCAGCGGGAATGGTCACCGAAGCCGAATAGCGGCCCGCCGTCCGACACATCGCGCACAACGTTGCGCACTGTGCACTCGCTGGATAGGACTATTGCGTGATTCGCGCAGCGATCTCTATGGTTAGACCAAGCCCGACGGGGGGTGCTCGTTGGGTTTTTCGGCGAGCAGAAGAGCAGGTGATCATGGGATCGCGAGTCCTGGTCGTGGCCGATGACCTCAGCGGTGCCGGTGATTCCGGAGTCCCCTTCGCGCTGCGCGAAATGCGCACTCTGCTGGCGTTGGACGACACCGGTGACGCCGAGGTGTTCGTGGCCGACACCGACAGCAGGCACATCGAACCCGATCTCGCCGCCAAGCGCGTGCACGAGGCACTGGACGGGCACGCGCAAGGCCGCGTCGTTTTCAAGAAGATCGATTCCACCCTTCGCGGCAACGTGGCCGCCGAAGTCGGTGCGATCGTCGAGCACGCCGCCGGAGCGGGGGTGCTGCTGTGCCCGGCCTCGCCGGCCACCGGTCGCACCGTGCTCGGCGGAGTCGTGCACATCAACGGAATCCCGCTGCACCACACCGATTCCTGGAACGCCGAACCCGACGACGCGCCGGTGGACATCGCTTCCGCCCTCGACGGGCTGAAAGTCCGCCACGTCGCACTGGCCTCGGTGCGCGGCAAGCCCGCGCAGCTGCGCGAACGGGTCGCGCAACTGCTCACCGAAGCCGAAGTGGTCATCTGCGACGCGGTGTCGGAGAGCGACCTGCGCGCCGTGGCCACCGCGGGCTCCGCCGCTCCCGCCCCGCCGCACTGGGTGGGAGCCGCAGGTCTGGCCGACGCGCTGGCCGAACTGCTGCGCCCCGGATACGACATCGAACCGCCACCCCCGGTCGACGGACCCGTGCTGGCCGTGGTCGGCAGCGCCCACCGCGTCTCCCGCCAGCAGGCCGACTACCTCGCCGAACGCTTCGGCCACACCCGGCGGCTGTCGGCGCGCGCCCTCGTCGACGCCGAGCCCGCCGCGCTCGCGCGCATCGGCGAACAGCTCCACGACGCGCTGTGCACGGGCGACGTGCTGGTCACCGTGGAAGGACCGGTGGAAGCGGGCCTGGCGCGAGAGCTCACCGCCGCGCTCGCGGAGGTGTGCGCACCGGCGACCGAACGGGCCGGGCTGCTGGTGCTCACCGGCGGTGAGACCGCCCGCGCCGTCCTCGGCAGACGCGGGGTCAGCGGGTTGCGGCTGCTCAACGAACTGGAACCCGGTGTGGTGCTGGGCCGCACCATCGAGAAGGAACCCGGCTACGTCATCACCAAGGCCGGCGCGTTCGGCGCGCCGGACACCCTGCACCGCGCGGTGTCCGCGGTGCGTTGCGGAAGGGCCGTCGCGTGACCTTGCCTGCCATCGCCGTGACCATGGGCGACGCCGCCGGAGTCGGACCCGAGGTGATCGTGCGCGCGCTCGCCGAACCCGAGCTGCAGGGCCTGGCCCGCCCGGTGGTGATCGGCGACGCCGCCCGGTTGACCAGGGCCGCCGAGATCTGCGGGATCGACGTGCGCGTCAAACCGGTCTCCGGACCGGCCGAGGCCACCGAGGATCCGAACACCGTCGAGGTGCTCGACCTCGGGGGCATCCCGGCGGACCTGCCCTTCGGGGAGCTCTCCGCGGTGGCCGGTGAAGGCGCCTACCGCTACGTCGCCGAGGCCGCTGAACTTGCGATGGCGGGGCAGGTGCAGGCGATCTGCACCGCGCCGCTGAACAAGGCCGCGCTGCATTCCGCCGGGCACCGCTACCCCGGCCACACCGAACTGCTCGCCGAGCTGTGCGGTGTGCCGGAGGTGTCGATGATGCTGTCCACCGGGACGGTGCGGGTCATCCACGTGACCACGCACATCGGGCTCATCGACGCCATCGAGCGGATCGAGCCCGGACTGGTCGAGCGCACCGTGCGGCGCGGGCACCGCACCCTGGTCGACTCCGGTGTGGCCGCGCCCCGCATCGCGGTGTGCGGCATCAACCCGCACGCGGGGGAGAACGGCCTGTTCGGGCACGGCGAGGAGGAAGCCAAGATCGAGCCGGCGCTCGCCGCCTGCCGCGCCGACGGCATCGACGCGCAGGGCCCGCTGCCGGCCGACACGGTGTTCTTCCGCGCCGGACGAGGTGATTTCGACCTGGTCGTGGCGATGTACCACGACCAGGGGCACGGGCCGGTGAAGATCCTCGGCCTGGAAGCAGGGGTGAACATCACCGTGGGACTGCCGGTCATCCGGACCTCGGTGGATCACGGGACGGCCTTCGACATCGCGGGCACCGGCACGGCCGAAGCGGGAAGCATGGTGGAGGCGCTGCGCCAAGCGGCGGCACTGGCCGGAAGACCATGATCCGCTTCTGGGAGGATCGCGGCGTGAGCGCGGAAGTCGAAGGACGCCTCTCGGCAGGGCAGCGCCGGGCGTTGATAGAGCGGCTGGTGACCGAGCAGGGCGCGGTCCAGGTCGAGGAGCTGGCCGCGTCGCTGGCGGTCACGCCTTCGACGATCCGGCGCGACCTGCAACTGCTGACCGACCAGGGCAAGCTCGCCCGCACCTACGGCGGTGCGATGCCGGCCTCCAGCGCGGAACCCTCGCTGGGGCAGCGCACGGCGCTGGCCTCGGCCGAGAAGGACCGCATCGCCGCGTGGGCGGCCGAGCAGGTCTCGATCGGCGACACGCTGATCCTCGACGCCGGGACCACGACCGGGAAGCTGGCGCACCGGCTGCGCGACCGCTCCGGTCTGACGGTGATCACCAACAGCGTCATGGCGTTGACCGAGCTGGTCGACGCCGACCCGGTGCAGGTGGTGTCGCTCGCCGGCGAGCTGCGGCACATCAGCCAGGGCTTCGTCGGTCCGCTGGCGGAGCTGACGCTGTCGAGGGTGACCGCGGACAAGGCGTTCCTGGGCGCCGACGGCCTCGACTCCCGTCACGGCATTTGCGAGGCGAGTCTGCTGCAGACCCGCCTCAAGGAGCAGATGATCGCCCAGTCCCGCGAGGTCTTCATCCTCGCCGACAGCAGCAAGCTCGGCGCCAAGCCCTTCAACGCCTGGGCGCCCCTGCCGGCGACGTGGACGCTGGTCACCGACACCAACGCGGACGAGACCGACCTGGCTCCCTTCCGCTGCCTCACCGGAGTCACCATCATCACCGTCTGACCCCCCGGGCCTCACGACGCCGCCGGGTTCGGTCCGAACCGCCCGTGATCGACGTCCGTTCAGCCCGATCAGGTGGGACCAGAACCGCCCGTTGCCGGGATCTCGGCCACAGTGGACCTCGCGGTCGCGTTCCCGGTGTTACCGTTCGCGCGGCTAACGGTATTCGCGGTGTGGAGGTGGCGCGGTGAACTCCCGGGTCGCGCTGTACATCGGAGGGCTCCTCGGACCCTTCGGCGGCGGCATCGTCGCCGCGATGCTGCCGGAGCTCAGCGCCGACTACGCCGTGACACCGAGCCTCGCCGCGACGACCACCACCACCTACCTGCTGCCGTTCGCCCTGGTCATGCTCGTGTCCGGCAGCCTCGGCGAACGATGGGGGAGCAGCCGCACCATCCGCGTCGCCTACATCGGGTACGCCGTGGTCGCGGTGCTCGGAGCCATCGCGCCGTGGTTCTGGCTGTTCCAGCTCACCCGCGCGCTGCAGGGCGTGGCCAACGCCTTCACCACACCGCTGCTGCTCTCCAAGATCGCCGCCGGAACACCCCGGGAACGGCTCGGCCGGGCGATGGGCACCTACGGCGCGATGCAGGCCATCGGCCAGACCACCGCGCCGCTGGTCGGCGGGCTCGCCGCGGAGAGCGCCTGGCAGCTCGCCTTCGTCGGCGTCGCCGCCGTGGCCGCGCTGCTCGCCGTCAGCCCGCTACCACCCGACACGGAACCCGCGGCCACCCGCGCACCCACCGCGCTGCGCGACGCCTGGACCCCGGTGGTGCTGCTCAGCGGCGGCATCGCCGGCGTCGCCTGGATGTCGTCGGCCGGACTGCCGTTCCTGGTCTCCTTCCGACTCGACGACGCCTTCGCCCTGAGTCCCGGTGCGCGCGGCCTGGCGCTGACCGCCTACGGCATCGCCGGCGTGCTCGGCGCCCGCCTGACCGGCAGCGCCGTCGACCGCTTCGGCGTGCGAGCCATGCTGATCACCGGCGTCCTGTCCGCAGCCCTCGCCATCGCCACGATCGGGTTGGTCGACTCGCTGCCCGTGGTCGTGCTGGCCTGGGCCGCCGCCGGGGCGTGCGGACAGCTGATCCTGGTCGCCGTGCACTCCACCGTGCTCGGCGGCAGCGGCGGTGGCGGGGCCATCTCGGTGGTCACCGCCTGGCGCTTCCTCGGGATGTCGGCCGCACCCGCGGTGTTCACCGGCCTGTACTACCGCGACGCCGCGCTCGGTTTCGGGCTCGCGGGCCTGCTGCTCGCACTGATGATTCCCGTTGTTTCCATTTGGTGGCCTCGGACGCCCCGTGCCTCCGACTGACTTATCGCAGCTCGCCGCGGATTTCGGGCACTGAAGCGTCCATTTCACGCCATCTCGTCACCAGATTTGTGTCACCCAATGGTGATCCTTTCTGTGTCACGCTTCCCCCGACTCGACCACGGGGAGAGGGAATCATGAAGATCACCCGCTGGAAGCCCTTATCGCTGCTGTGCGGAGCGGTCCTGGTGGCCGTGCCGACCGCCGCTGTCGCGGTGGCCTCGCCCGCCCAGCCCACCGCTGAGGACTACTACCAGGACGCCATCGGCAAGACCGGTCCCGAGCTGGAAGCCGCGCTGCACGGCATCATCAGCAACGGCGTGACCACCCTGAACTACGACGACGTGTGGGACGCCCTCAAGGTCACCGACGAGGACCCCAACGACACCGGCAACGTCGTCCTGCTCTACACCGGCCGCTCCCAGGCCAAGGACACCAACGGCGGCGACGCCGACCAGTGGAACCGCGAGCACGTCTGGGCCAAGTCCCACGGCGACTTCGACACCGTGCCCGGCCCGGGCACCGACGTCCACCACCTGCGGCCCACCGACGTCACGGTCAACTCCGACCGCGGCAGCAAGGACTTCGACATGGGCGGCACCGAGTCCGCCGAAGCCCCCGGCAACTTCACCGACGACGACTCGTGGGAGCCCCGCGACGCCGTCAAGGGCGACGTCGCCCGGATGATCTTCTACATGTCCGTGCGCTACGAGGGCGCCGACGGCTTCGCCGACCTCGAGGTCAACGACCAGGTCGGCAACGGCAGCGCCCCCAACATCGGCAAGCTCTCGGTCCTCAAGCAGTGGAACGAGCAGGACCCGCCGGACGCATTCGAGCAGCGCCGCAACGAGGTCATCTTCACCGACATCCAGCACAACAGGAACCCGTTCGTAGACCACCCGGAATGGGTCGAAGAGATCTGGTGATTCTTGGGTCGTCCGCTGGCTGATTTGCTGGGCGGTGCGGGTGGGGGGACCTCAGACGTCCTCTGGCTCCGGGATCCGCGACTTGAGTATGTCGAATACGCGGCGCTGCGGCTGTCCTCCCCAGAGAACGTCTGAGAACCCCCGGCGGTGCGAGTTGCGCAGATGGGGGCACGGAGAAAGCACCTTCGGTGCTTGCCTGACGCGCGCCACTTGAGTGCTCAGGTCAGCCTGGGAGGACTCCGTCTTGGACGAGGCCTCGGTGGATGGCTTCGCTGACGGCCTGGAGTGAGGACAGGGGCCGGATCATCACCGTGAAGGTGGTGATCCGGTCGTGCGCGTCGAGGTGGATGAGGTCGATGCCCTCGACCTGCTTGCCGTCGACGACCGTGCGGAAGTGCAGGACGTGGGCCCGGGTGCTCTCGCCGTCGGGCGTCCGCCCCTCCCCGGTGAAGTCGCCGACGTAGCGGAAGTCCTCGAAAGTCCGCTGCAGCACCCGGAAGAGCGCGCGCACGGTGTCGATGCCCTCGAACGGGGTGAACTTCACCGGGCTGAAGAAGCGGATGTCGTCGGTGAACTCCTCGACCGCGGCGTCGAAGTCGCCCGCTTCGATGGCTGCGCGAAAACGTTCTGCGGCGTTCATGTTCCTCGATCCTGGTCGTCGTCGAGTGCTCGGAGCGTCTCCTCGCACCACTCCAGCAGCGCCTGCTCGGTGCGGATCCCGCCGCTGAGCACCAGGTGCTGGTGCAACGCCTGGCCGGACAGCTTCGCGGTGTCGAGGAAGTCGCGCCGCTCGATCTCGCGGTAGATCGCGATCCGCGCGGCGTGCTGGTCGCGATGCCGCGCGATCTCCTCCCGCACCTGCCCGACGTCGCCGAACGACGCGCCGCGCAGCTTGACGGTCAGATCGTTGCGGGTGGCGGCGGGTTCGGCGATCCAGCGCGCGAGCTCCTCGGCGCCGGAATCGCTGACCCGGTAGACCTTCTTGTCCGGTCGCTTCTGCTGGGCGACCTCGTCGCAATCGACCCAGCCGAGCTCGACCATGCGCTTGAGGCTGCGGTAGATCTGCTGGTGACTCGCCGCCCAGAAGTACCCGATCGACTTGTCGAACCGCCGCGCCAGCTCGTAGCCCGAGCCCGCGCGCTCCCGCAGCGACACCAGGATCGCGTACTCCAGGGACAACGGCAGCCTCCCGCTCAGCCGGCGACGAACTTCCCGAGCCGGTCGTGGATGAGCTCGCCCGCCTCGGTCACGATGCGGTCGACCAGGTCCCCGACGGTCGGAACGTCGTTGATCAGTCCCTGGACCATACCGACGCTCCAGATGCCCAGTTCGGTGTCACCCTGCTCGTAGACCTGGCGGCCCCGGGCGCCGGCGACCAGCTCGCGGACGTCCTCGAAGGCGCCTCCGTCGTCGAGCTTGGCGACGACCTCGCGGCTCACCGAGTTGCTCGCCACCCGCGCGGTGTTGCGCAACGGGCGGAAGATCAGCTCGGTGTCGCGCTCGCCCGCCTCGGTGATCCGCTTCTTGACGTCGTCGTGGATCGGCGACTCCTGGGTGCACATGAAGCGGGTGCCCATGTTCACCCCGTCCGCGCCGAGGGCCAGCGCCGCGACCAGGCCGCGGGCGTCGGCGAGGCCTCCGGAGGCGATGATCGGGATGGTGAGCTCGTCGGCGGCCCGGGGGATGAGCACCAGACCTGGGATGTCGTCCTCGCCCGGGTGCCCGGCGCACTCGAAGCCGTCGATGCTCACGCCGTCCACGCCCAGCTGCTGGGCCTTGAGCGCGTGACGCACGCTCGTGCACTTGTGCAGGACCTTCACCCCGGCCGGCTTGAACGCCGCGACCTGGTCGGCTGGGTTCGACCCGGCGGTCTCCACGATCGTGACGCCGGATTCGATGATGGCCTGCCGGTACTCCGCGTAGGGCGGTGGCGTGATCGCGGGCAGGATCGTCAGGTTGACGCCGAAGGGCTTGTCGGTCAGGTCGCGGCAGCGCGCGATCTCCTTGACCAGGTCTTCCGGCGTGGGCTGGGTCAGCGCGGTGATCATGCCCAGAGCACCGGCGTTGGCGACCGCCGCGACCAGCTCGGCGCGACCGACCCATTGCATGCCGCCTTGCACGATGGGGTGCTCGACGCCGAACTCCTCGGTGAACCTGGTCCGCAGCACGATGCTCACTGCCCTTCTGAAGTCAAGAACCACTCCGCCCGACCTCGACGGTACTATGCACCGAGTTGCAATGCAACGGGTTGCATAGGTGCGCGATCGGGTGGACACCCGGAGATCGCTCGCCGGAGGGGTGAGGAGCCGCCCGGGCTAGAAGTTCACGTAGCCGCCGTCGACGGTGAGCGCGTCAGCCGTGTGGTACGCGCTGGCGGGACTAGCCAGGTACACCGTCAGCGAACCGAAGTCGCCCGGCTCGCCCCAGCGGCCGGCCGGAACCCTCGGCAGCACCTTGCGGTGGAAGGCCTCCGAGTCGAGCATCGGATCGGCCAGCGGCGTGCTCACCCAGCCCGGCAGCACCGCGTTGGCGCGGATGCCGTGGCGGGCCAGCTCGACCGCGATCGACTTGATCATCGACACCAGCGCGCCCTTGCTCGCCGCGTACGCCTGCCCGCGCGGCTGGCCCTGCCGGGCCGCCAGGCTGGAGGTGCCCACCAGGCTGCCGCCCTCGCCCTGCGCCAGCATCTGCCGCGCCGCCGCCCGCAGCGTCAGGAACGCCCCGTCCAGGTCCACCCGCGTGACCCGCCGGAACTCGCTGAGCTCGGTGTCGACGAAACGGCTTCCCACGCCGCCGATCCCGGCGTTGGCGAAGCAGGAGTCCAGCCGCCCGAAGGTCTCCACCGTCCGCGCCACCGCCTGCTCGACCTGCTCCTCGTCGCCGACGTCGCAGCGCACGGCGAGCACCTTCCCGCCGTGCCCTTCGAGCTCGCGCGCCGCCGCCTCGTTGCGCTCGGCGTTGGTGCCCCAGACGCACACCGACGCGCCGGCCGCCGCCAGCGCGTCGGCCATCGCCAGGCCGATCCCGGAGTTGCCGCCGGTGATCAGCGACACGTGCCCGGTCAGGTCGAACGGATTGGGCTTGTCGCTCACGGGGCGCCGCCTCCCTGCGGGGTGGACTGCTCGCGGTACCGGCTGCGCAGCGCGGTCTTGAGGACCTTGCCGCTGGGGTTGCGCGGCAGCTGCTCGACCACGCGGATCTGCTTGGGCCGCTTGTAACCCGCCAGGCGGGCGCGGCACCAGCTCTCGATGTCCTCGTCGGTCGGCGGATCGGCGGGATCGCGCGGAGCGATCACCGCCAGCGGGGCCTCGCCCCACCGCGGGTCCGGCACACCGATCAGCGCCACCTCGCCGATCTTGGGGTGCCCCGAGAGGGCTTCCTCGACCTCGGCGCAGTAGATGTTCTCGCCACCGGAGATGATCATGTCCTTCTTGCGGTCGACCACGTAGATGTAGCCGTCGTCGTCCTGACGCACCAGGTCACCGGAGTGGAACCAGCCGCCGCGGAAGGCCTCCGCGGTCTCCTCCGGCTTGTTCCAGTAGCCGCTCGTCACCGTCGGGCCCCGGTAGACGATCTCGCCGACCTCGCCGGGGGAGACGTCGTTCATCTCGTCGTCAACGATGCGCACCTCGACGTTGAGTAGCGGTGTTCCCACCGAACCGATCTTGCGCAACGCGTCCTCGGCCCGCAGCGCCGTGGTCACCGGGCTGCACTCGGTCTGCCCGAACACGGTGCTCAGCTCCGCCTGCGGGAACGTCACCATGATCTGCCGCAGCAGCGTCGTCGACGCCGGTGCCGCGCCCCAGCTGATCCGCCGCAACGCCGAGAGGTCGTGCTCGGCGATGTCGGGCAGCGAGCAGATCGCCTGCCACTGGGCGGGCACGAAGAAGCAGCCCGAGATGCGCTCCCGCGCCAGCATCTCCACCGTCTCGCGGGGATCGAACCGCCCGGAGGACGACAGCACGATCCGGCCGCCGCGCAGCAGCGGTCCCATCAGCCCCGACACCCCGGCGATGTGGAACAGCGGAACCCCGACCAGGTACACCCTGTCGTCCTCGGAGACACCGTTGTGGATCAGCAGGCTGCAGGTGTGCATCAGCAGGTTGTGGTGGGACAGCACCGCGCCCTTGGGGCGCCCGGTCGTGCCGGAGGTGTACATGATGAACGCGGGGGAGTGCAGGTCCACGTCGAGCTCGTCGTGCTCGGGCGAGGCCGCGGCCAGCGCCTGCTCGAAGTCCGCCGACTCCGAACCCGCGTCGCCGTCGCCGATGACCAGCGCGAACCGCGTCTCCGGAGCCTGCTGGCGGGCCTCGGCCACGGTCTCGGCGAGGAACGAGTCGGTGATCACCGCGCTCGCCCCGCTGTCGGTGAGGGCGTAGGCGATCTCGTCGGCCACCAGCCGGAAGTTGACCGGCACGCAGATCGCGCCGATCCGCGAACCGGCCACGAAGGCCTCGATGGTCTCCAGGTGGTTGAGCGTCGCGACCGCGAACCGGTCGCCGGCGCCGAGCCCGCGGTCGCGCAGGGCGTTGGCCAGCCGCGTGACCCGTTCGTCGAACTCGGCGTAGCTGCGGGAGGCCTCGCCGTGCCGCAGCGCGATCTCGTCGGGGATCTTGCGGGCGTGGCGCGCGAGCTGGTCGCTGAGCGTCATGCCCTGGCCGGGCTGTGCGGACATCGTCACCTCACCGTTGAGGGGATGGGCCAACTCATCGTGCGGGCGCGGCTGGAGGCGGTCAAGGCGAGGATCGGGCGTTTTGCCCACCCCGGCGTAATGAACTTCACGCTGTGCGAAGGGATTTCGGCGGCTCCGGTCGTTCCGGGCCTGGTCTCCGGCGTGCGAGGCTGATCGCGGAGCGAGTGGTCGAGCCAATGTCGCGGCGAGGTGTCAACGGAGAGTGACCGAGAAAGAGCAGCCCTTCGAGCTGAGAACCGTTGCCCTCGCGGCCTTCGGACCCACCCTGCTCTTCGCCACCGGTGAGGGCGCGATCCTGCCGATGATCCCGCTGGTGGCCGCCGACCAGGGCGCCGGGCTCGGCGCGCTCGGCCTGATCGCGGCCATGATCATGGTCGGCGAGCTCATCGGCGACCTGCCCAGCGGCGCGCTCGTGCACCGGCTCGGCGAACGCACCGCGATGATCCTCGCCTCGCTGCTGTCGATCGCCGGGCTGCTCGGCTGCTACTTCTCCACCAACCCGTGGCTGCTCGGTGCCGGTGTCTTCCTCGTCGGGCTGTCCACGGCGGTGTTCGCGCTGGCCAGGCACGCGTTCATCACCACCAGCGTTCCGGTGCGCTTCCGGGCCCGGGCGCTGAGCGTGCTGGGTGGGCTGTTCCGCGCCGGCTACTTCATCGGCCCCTTCGTCTCCTCGCTGGTGCTGGTGATCAGCCCCGAGAAGCGGTCGGTGTTCCTCATCCACGTCGGCTTCGCCGTCGCCACGCTCGTGCTCCTGCTGTTCACCGGCAACCTCAGCGGCGCCGACGGTCCCGGCAGGCGGGAAGCCCACCACGGCCTGCTGCCCACCATGACCCGCCACCGCGGCGTGCTGCTGCGGATGGGTTCCTGCGCCGCGCTGCTCGGCGGACTGCGCGCCTCCCGCAACGTGGTGCTGCCGCTGGTGGCCGTCGCGGCCGAACTCCCGCCCTCGACCACGGCCCTGATCATCGGCGTCGCGGGCGGTGTCGACTTCGCGCTGTCCTACTCCTCCGGGCAGATCATGGACCGCTGGGGACGGCTGTGGGCGGCGGTGCCGTCGATGACGGGCCTGGCCATCGGACACATGCTGCTGTTCGCGGTCACCGACGTGCCCACCTTCGCGGCGGTGGCGGTCCTGCTCGCCCTGGCCAACGGCACCAGCAGCGGCATCCTGATGACCCTCGGCGCCGACCTCGCCCCGCACCCCGGACCGGCCCCCTTCCTCGGCGCCTGGCGCTTCACCGGCGACTTCGGCCAGGCCGTCGGACCACTGGTCATCTCCGGTCTCACCGCGCTCGCCGGCGTCGAGATCGCCGGTGTCGGAATGGGAATCGTCGGTTTCCTCGGCGCCGGCCTGCTGCTGCGGTACACCCCGCGCTACGTGCCGCGGCAGCCCGCGCTGGGCCTCACGGGTGATCGTTAGCTGGGACACATAGCCCACGTGGTGGAGTGATCGCCGGACTCCCCGGGTGATCGAATTGGTCGAACACCTCGCCGAGAAGGGGGAGTCGGGTGTCGGCTAGCAAGAAACCTGTCTGGATGTCGGTCGTGGCGGCGGTGCTGCTGGGCGCGATGTGGCTCGTCTTCGAGTCCGGGCTGCTCGATTCGAAGGTCAGCGCGGCGACCGGTCCCGCGAGCGACCAGCTCGCGGAGCTCGCGGTCGCACCGGCCGGGTCGATGACCGGCTACTCGCGGGAGAAGTTCAAGCACTGGATCCCGCAACCGGACGCCGGGAAGAACTGCAACACCCGCGAAGCCGTGCTGGCCCGGGACGGCCAGAACGTCGAGGCCAACTCGGCGTGCGAGGTCACCTCGGGCTCGTGGACGAGCCTCTACACCGGGGAGAAGGTCGCGCAGGCCAAGGGCGTGGACATCGACCACATGGTTCCGCTGGCCAACGCCTGGCGCAGCGGCGCGAACAAGTGGGACGACGCCAAGCGCCGGCAGTTCGCCAACGACATGAGCCTGCCGCAGCTGGTCGCGGTGGACTCCAGCTCCAACCGCAGCAAGGGCGACCAGGACCCGTCGACCTGGAAGCCCACCGCCCAGGGCCAGTGGTGCGTCTACGCCACGGACTGGATCACGGTCAAGAAGAGCTACGGCCTGTCCGTCACCGACGCCGAGAAGAAGGCGCTGACGGAGATGCTCGCGACCTGCAAGTGAGTTGCGCGGGTGGGGGAGCGAGCTGCGCTTCCCCACCCGCTGCGCTCAGCCGCCCAGAGCCTGCTTCGCACCCGGGTGCAGCGGCACCGGGTCGCTCTTGGTCGCCTGGTCTCGGTTGATCTGCTTGGCGGAGGGGTGCACCGCCTCCAGGTCCGCCCTGCGGTCGAACAGCAGCCTGGTCACCGCGCAGGCGTTGTTGGCCGCGAAGTCGTCCCGCACCACCAGCAGGTTCGGCACCTCGACCGTGGGCACGTCCGCCGCGAGACCGTAGGTCGCCGCCGGGATGGTGCCCTGCTCGTAGACCGGGCTGATCTTGTTCAGCTCCGGCAGCAGCGGCGTGATGTCGATGAACTTCACCGCACCGCCCAGCGTCGTGGTCAGATCGGTGATCTCCGGCGTCGGCAGCCCGCCCGACCAGAACAACCCGTCGATCGTGCCCGACTTCATCCCGTCCACCGACTTGCCCAGCGCCAGCCGCTGCGCCTGGACGTCGGAGTTCGGGTTCAGGCCCGCGGACTCCAGCAGCCGGTTCGCGATCACCTCGGTGCCCGACTTCGGTGACCCCGTCGAGATCCGCTTGCCGCGCATGTCCGCGACGCTGTTGATGCCCGAATCCGCCTTGACCACCACGTGCGTGGAGTTCGGGTAGATCCTGCTCAGCGCCTGGATCGACTGCTGCCGGCCGTCGAAGGAGCCTGTGCCCGCCACCGCGTCGGCGGCGGTGTCGGCCAGGGTGAAGGCGATGTCGTAGTCCCCGGCCACCAGCTGCTGGATGTTCTGCACCGAGGCACCGGTTTCGGCGGCCGTGGCGCGCAGCTTGGTGTGCTGGCTGATCACCTGCGCCAGGCCACCGCCGAGCACGTAGTACACGCCGCCGGTGTTGCCGGTGGCGATGGTCAGCCGGCCGTCACCCGCCTCGCAGGACGCCGCCTGCCCGGTGGGCGCTTCCTGGACCTGCTTGCCGCCGCAGCCGGTGAGCACCAGCGCCGCCGCGGCCGCGGTCGCCAGCAATGCCTTAATCCGCATCGAGCTCCTCCTTGAACTTCGCCTTGCGGCGCAACACCAGCTGGGCGAGCAGGCCCAGCACGCAGAAGCCGAGCCCCACGGCGATCACCGGGGGTTCGAGGTAGAGCAGGCACAGCGCGCCCGGCGCGAACAGCACGCGCACCAAGGCGGGCACCGGGCCGAACAACCAGCCGCCGGTGACCACGCTCAACGCGCCCACCGCCACGACTGACACCGCCAGCACCCACAGCACGGTCACCGCATCGGCCTGCAGCAGCAGCGCCGCGCCGTTGTCGGTGAGCACGAACGCGATCGGCACCAGGAACGCAGGCAGCGTGTACTTCCAGGCCTGCATCATCGTGCTGATCACGCGGCCGCCGGTGATCGCCGCGGCGGCCACCGCCGCCAGCGCCGTCGGCGGCGTGACCTCGGACAGCACCGCGTAGTAGAAGATGAACATCGCCCGCTCGGCGTCGGCCACCCCGAGCGCGCCGAGCGCCGGGCCGATGACCACCCAGGCGATGATGAACGACGCCGTCACCGGCACCGCCAGGCCCAGCACACCGACGGCCAGCGCCGAGAACACCACCGTGAGCACCAGGATCACCGTCGGGTCGGACGAGAGCGCGTGCGCCGCCTGCACCAGCGCGTCGGCGAGCTCCTGGCCGAGGCCGGTCTTGGTGATGGTCGAGGTGATGATCCCGGCGGCCGCGCACACCGCCACCACCGGCAGCGCCCCGCGCACCCCGAGCGACAGCGCGTCGACCATGCTCCGCGCCCAGTCCAGCACCGCCCGGCCGGGACCGCCGGTGGCGCGCACCAGGTTCGAGACCAGGGCGAACAGAGCCGCCACACCGGTGGCGTAGACGACGGCGGCGAACGGCGGGATGTTCATCGCCAGGAACACCACGATGATCGCCAGCGACAGGAAGTGGTACCCGCCGCGCAGCAGGATCCGCCATGCGCTGCCGTGCTCGGTGTCCACCGCCTCGGCGCCGAAGCGTCGCGCGTCGGCCTCCACCGAGAACACGATGCCCAGGTAGTACAGCAACGTGGGCACGCACGCCCAGATCAGCACCGTCAGGTAGGAGGTCTGGAGGTACTCGGCGATGATGAACGCCGCCGCGCCCAGCGTGGGAGGCGACAGGATCGCCCCGATGCCCGAGGCCGCGAGCAGGCCACCGGCGTTCTCCTTCGGGTACCCGGCGCGGCGCAGGATCGGCCAGGTGATCGATCCCAGGCTCACCGCCGTCGCCGTGCCCGAACCGGACACGGTGCCGAGCAGGAATCCCGACAGCACCGCGGTGCGGCCGGGGGCGGTGCGCGAGCGCTTGAACGCCGCGAAGGAGAAGTCCACGAAGAACTGCCCCGCGCCGGAGGCCGACAGCACCGCTCCGTAGAGGGTGAACAGCACGATGTAAGAAGCGGCGACGTCGAGGGGAGTGCCGTAGAACCCGCTGGCGTCGTTGTAGAGCGCGTTGACGATCTGGCCGAAGTCCACCCCGGCGTGCGCGATTCCCCAGTGCTGCGGGAGGAAACCGCCGTAGTAGGCGAAACCGACGAAGGCAACGCAGATCACCGGCAGGATCCAGCCGGTGGTGCGCCGGGTCGCCTCCAGCACCAACAGCAGCAGCAGCGATCCCGCGAGGATGTCCAGACCGGACAGGCTGCCCTGCCGGTCGAGGAACGCGTCGAAACCGCCCGAGCCGAACGGCAACACCGGGTAGAAGCCCACCAGCAGCGCCAGCGCCGACAGGACCCAGTCGTACCAGCCGGGGTCGTCGCGTTCGCCGGAACCGCGCCTGCCACCGGGGCGGTAGGACAGGAACACCAGCGGCAGCGTGCATCCGAGGAAGATGACCAGGTAGAACTGGTTGCCCTTGGTCAGCGGGAAGAACACCTGCCGGAGCACCAGCAGCGCGACCGCCAGGGCCGCCAGGTAGACCAGCAGCTCCGGGCGGCGGGAGAGGCGGCGGGCCGGTTTCTCCTCGTCGTGGGTCGCGGCGATCTCGCCGGGATCGGTGGTGTCGTCGGGAAGTTCCTCGCGATCAGGCCGCGTCGCCCGGCTCATCCTTCGCCCTTTCGGCCCGTTGTACCCCTTCGGGATGTAACCGAGGTCACTCCCGGGGCAACAGGATGCGCGGGCGAACGGGGGATGTCCATAGATCGACTCGCCGCGTTCGGTTGCGCTTGGCAACCGTGGCACGACTCCTATGCTGGTCCGCATGGCGAAGTACTTCGACGTTCATCCGGACAACCCGCAGCCGCGCTCGATCGGGCAGGTGGTGGACATCCTCCGGGACAACGGGCTCATCGCCTACCCGACGGACTCCTGCTTCGCCCTCGGCGCCCAGCTGGGCAACAAGGACGGCATGGACCGGATCCGCTCGATCCGCAACCTCGACGACCGGCACCACTTCACGCTGGTGTGCCAGAACTTCGCGCAGCTCGGGCAGTTCGTGATCATCAACAACGCGGTGTTCCGCGCGATCAAGGCCTCCACGCCCGGCAGCTACACCTTCATCCTCCCCGCGACGAAGGAAGTTCCGCGCCGACTGCTGCACCCCAAGAAGAAGACCGTCGGCGTCCGCATCCCCGATCACGTCGCCGCCCAGGCGCTGCTGGCCGAACTGGGCGAGCCGATGCTGTCGAGCACCTTGCTGATGCCTGGGGAGGAGGAACCGATGACGCAGGGCTGGCAGATCAAGGACGAGCTGGACCACGTCCTGGACGCGGTCATCGACTCCGGTGACTGCGGTGTCGAACCCACCACGGTCGTCGACTTCTCCACCGACGAGCCCGAGGTGGTGCGGGTCGGCGCGGGAGACCCGTCGCGGTTCGAGTAGCGGAATCCGAAGCGGTGGCTTCCGCTTTCAGCTCCGCTCGGCGAGCGGGAGCCGGATCCCCTTGGCCTCCAGGCGCGGCAGCACCTCGGCGACGAAGTCCTCGAGTTCGCCGACGTAGTCCAGGAACGCCAGCGCCATGCCCGAAAGGCCCGCCCGGGCGTAGCGCTCGATCTCGTCGGCGACCTCCTGCGGGGTGCCGATCAGCGGGCAGGTCCCGTGCCCGGCGGCGAAGCGGGTGCGCAGGGTGTCCATGATGTCGTTGGCGAAAGACCGGGCGTACATGCCCTGCAGCCGCATCAGCTCCTCGACCGCATCCCAGTCGGCGTTCTCCTCGGCGTAGTGGCGCAGGAATTCCTCGGCTTCGGCGCGGGTCTTGCGGCACACCACGAAAGCCGGCGCCATCACCCCGACGTCGCGGCCGTGCCGGGTGCGCGCGTCCCGCCGCAGCTCGGTGACCACTTCGGATCCGTGGCCGGGGTCGCTGAGCGCGGTGAAGGCGAAATCGGCGTTGCGCGCGGCGAAGGCGCGGCCCTGCGGGCTGGACCCGGCGTTGATCAGCGGCAGCGTGCCGTGGACCGGCTTGGGGCTGGCGCCGACTCCTTTGAGGTCGAAGAACCTGCCGGACAGGTCGAACCGGCCCTCGCGGGTCCACAGGGCTCGGACGTGGTCCCACCACTCCTGCGCGAGGGCGTAGCGGTCGTCGTGGGATTCGGGCAGTTCCAGGCCCATCGCCCGGTATTCGGGCTCGTTCCAGCCGGCGACCACGTTGAGCCCGGCCCGGCCTTCGCCGACGTGGTCGAGCGTGGCGAGCTGCTTGGCGCTGACCACCGGGTGGTTGAAGGCGGTGTGGACGGTGGCGAACACGGTGATCCGCCGGGTGGCGGCGAGCAGTCCCGCGGCCCAGGGGATGGGTTCCAGAACGCTCTCGTGGAAGCCGGATCTTCCCGGGTAGCCGATGAATCTGGCGATGGGAAGGATGAAGTCGATCCCGGAGTCGTCGGCGAGGCGGGCGAGCCGGAGGTTGTCGGCCCAGCTCGCACCCCACCTGTCGGCGACGTTGGTGATGGCGAGACCGCCGGAGCAGTTGGGGGAGAAGAGGCCGAGCTTGAAGTCCCGGCCGGTGAGCAACGTGCTGGACATGGTTCTCCTCATTCGATTGTGAATGGATTTCACCTCGAACAGGAGGGCCGGGACAAGATCCTCTTCTTCCCGGAACTGCGTTCCCGCACGCGTTCGGACTACCGAGAAAAATGTGACGCCGGTCACGACACGGCCGGGCGATAGAGGCAGACGTGTCCACGAGGGACCGTGTAGTGTTCGTGGCGGTCGTATTTTTCTGGGGTCGTGTTCGCGCACACTCGCAGGATGGTGATGCGAGCGTGCTGCTTTCTGGTTGTAGCTGGACAAGTCGCCGTTCGATCCGCGGCCCAGGCCGTCACGCAGTGTGGCGGTCTGATGTAGTACCGGCTCCCAGAAGGAGAGAGCAAGCATGGCACAGGGAACCGTGAAGTGGTTCAACTCGGAAAAGGGCTTCGGCTTCATCGCCCCGGACGACGGTGGCCCGGACGTTTTCGTCCACTACTCGGCCATCGACGCCCGCGGCTTCCGCAGCCTCGATGAGGACCAGAAGGTGAGCTACGAGGTCAGCCAGGGCCCGAAGGGCCCGCAGGCGGCCGACGTCCGCGTCATCTGAACACGGCGTCTCACGTAATACCGGAACGAACTGCCGATTGAGGTAGCCGTTCCACTTCAAAGAGCCGGTCACACGGCCCGCAGACAAGAAGCCCCGCACTTCGGAAACGAGTGCGGGGCTTCTTGCGGTTCACCCCGAGTGGTCTCAACCGCCGGAGCTCACCCGGCGCAGGGTTGCCGAGACGTGCGGGGTCATCGGCTCACCGACCATCTCCCGGCTCTCGGCGTAGTCCAAGACGTCCCCGCGCAGCGCGTAGGAGCGTTGCGCGGCCCTCACGTCCTTGGCGGTGGCCGTCGCCAGCACGGTCTCGGTCTCCAGCGTCCAGCGTCCCGGCTCCGCGCTGCCGTAGAAGAGTTCGAGCAAGCCGGTCGCGTGCGTCAGCAGCAGTTCCAGCCGTCCCTCGGCGCCGGGGCGCCACCAGCCGGTCTCCCAGGCGGCCGGGCGCAGCACCTGGCCCTCGGCGTCGAGCAGCCACGCCTGCGCCTGGTGGCGCAGGAAGGGGCGCCCGTCGTGGGAGATCGTCACCTGCTGGCCGAAGCGGAACGGGCCGTCGATGGTCGGGTAGTCCACCTCGCCCTCGCCGCGCCACGCGCCGACCAGCTCCCGCAGCGGTGCGCACGCGTCGTGCAGCGGCGGGCCGCTGTCCGGCTCGGTGGTGTCGGCGGGGATCGGCAACCGGGTGATGTCCTCGGGAGTGCTCACCCCGGCAGCCTAGAAGCCGGTGCGAGGGGCGTTCGCACCGACACGGCGGGGCGCGTACCGGCATCTGGTAAATCCACAGTGGACATTGCTCGTGGTGGGTGGTCGTCCTTGTCGTCACGGGCGGCGCTGTGCTTGTCTTCGGGTGTGTACCGGATCTACTGCTTCGAGAAGCTCGCGGTGACCGTGGAGGGCGTCGACTTCGCCGACCCCGCGCTCGCCGATGAACCCGACGTGCGCGAACGAGGTGTTCGCCTCGAGCTGCGCGGCCTGTCGGAGTCCGCCGAGGCCGGCTCGATCTACTCCTCCAGGGCGGCGTGGCTCAGCCGCGGCATCTGCCGCTTCGACCTGCTGGAATCGCGGCCGCACGCGGCCGACCGGATGCACTGGCACCCGGAGATGTCCGACGGTGAACCCGGCGAGCGCGTCTTCGACGCCGAGCTGTCGGCCGACCCCATCGCCTGGATGGGGCGGGCCCTGCGCGACGTCGGCCCGCTGCTGCGCCGCGCCGGGTTGGATCCCGCCGCGCACGCCGGCGACGTGACCGCGATGGCCGAGTCCGCGGGCGAGATCACCGACGTGGTCGCCAAGATCCTCGCCGAAGCCCGCAAGCCGTGGCCCGAGGTGACTCGGGACGAACGCGGATTGGCGCCGATCAACATGTGACCCCGCTTGCATCGCGCATTTCGGTCCGGGGCGGAACGTGAATTCCGAGCGCTTTTCGCAATGGATTCCCAAGAGAGTGACATCCGTTAACCGGTTGCGGATTGTCCGCATGAGAGGCGACGGCTTCGGCCGGGTGGCGGTCTGGTCCCGAGACCGGATCTCGTGCATGCGGGCAGCTCACCAAGGCCCTTGGCCGCACGCCCCAACGGGCGCCCGCTACTCCGTTCGCGGGTCGGGGAGATGACTGACCGTGATCGGGTGTTTTCGAGGGGTGGCGTGGTCGGTCATTTAACGGCCGGTTATCGTTTGTGCAACGGCGCTGCCACCCGACGGGTTGAGCATTTCCCCATGAGAAGCAGGTAGTCGGGTCCAGTGGATCGGGCGCCGCCGAGAAGAGGAAACCTCCCATGGTGCGTGCTGTCGGAACGTTGGCTGTCGTTGGTGCCGGCGTCATCGGGTTCTGGGTCGGATACTTGTTCGACGCCCGGCGCAACCCGATGACCGGTGACGTGGAACCGGCCCTCGCGGCCTGATCCTCCGCTCGTTCCACGGTGGCCGGTCCGCTCGTCGGTCCGCGGCGGAAGCCGGGTGACGAGGATGCGCCCTCCGATGCTCGCCTGACCACGCAGGCACTCGGTTCTTCACCCGCCAGGGGTAAGCGGACCGTCGTCACCGTTTAAGCTCTGCGAGGAGCAGTCCTGCGAGGTTAGGTGGCGAGCGCGTGAGTCAGCGTTCGACGCGGTTCACGCGTCGCGACCCGGCGCGGCGAGGCGCGCGCATCGTGGCCGCGGTACTCGGTTTGCTGTCAGCTCTGCTGGCCGTCGCCGTACCGCTCCTCCCGGTGAACCACGACGTCACGACCCTGAAGTGGCCCACGGCCGAAGGCACCCGTTCGGTGTCGGCCCCGCTGCTCACCCACGAACCCCTCTGGCTCAACGCCACCGTGCCCTGCGCCGCGGCCCGCAGCCTCGACGGGCGCATCAACGGTGCCGGCGAGCTGCTGGCCACCAACGCGCCGTCGGGCACCTACGGCGGCCTGACCGGCATGCACCTGCAGATCGACAACGGGCAGGTCAGCTTCTTCTCGCGCGGCCACCAGATCGGCTCGGCGGCCCTGCCTGCCGGAGCCTGCGAGATCACCGTCAACTCCGACGCGGGGCAGACCCGCGCCGAGGTCGCGGGCGTGCCGCTGGGCTCCGCCGGTGGCGACCAGCGGCCGCAGCTCACCGGGATCTACTCGCAGCTCGACGACCAGCGCGACGACGTGCGCGGACTGGACTTCCAAGCCGGGGTCGACACCCGCTTCGCCACGACTCCGACCGCGCTGAAGACCACGGCCATGGTGCTGGCCGTGCTGTGCTTCATCGGCTCCCTGCTCGCGCTGCGCAAGCTGGAGATCCGCGCACCCGTGCGGAGGCTGCCTGTGGGCTGGTGGCGGCTGGGAGTGCGCGACGTCGTGGTGTTCGCCGCACTCGCTCTCTGGTGGCTCATCGGCGCCATGACGGCCGACGACGGCTACATCCTGACGATGCTGCGCGCCGCCCCGGACGCCGGTTACGTCACCAACTACTTCCGCTGGTTCGGCAACCCCGAATCGCCCTTCGGCTGGTTCTACGAGATCTACGCGCTGTGGGTGCACATCTCCGCGGCCACCCCGTGGGTGCGGTTGCCCGCGCTGTTCCTCGGCGTCGTCAGCTGGCTGCTGCTCAGCCGCGGTGTGCTGCCGCGGCTCGGCCAGCAGGTCCGGCGCAGCGAATCGGCCGGATGGGCCGCCGCCGCGGTCTTCCTCGCGTTCTGGCTGCCGTACAACAACGGGCTGCGGCCGGAACCGGTCGTGGTGGTGTTCTTCCTGCTCTCGTTGTGCGCCGTGGAACGCGCCGTGGCCACCGAGCGGCTGACCCCGGCGGCGCTGGGACTGCTGGCCGCGGCCCTGGGGCTGGGCGCGAACCCGCACGGCATGGTCGCGGTGCTGCCGTTCCTCGCCGCGGCCAAACCGCTGCTCCGGCTGCTGTGGCGGCGCATCCGGGAGGTCGGCGCCTTGCCCGTGCTGGCCCCGATCGCCGCGGCCGGTCTGGTGATCCTGGTCGGGGTGTTCTTCGACCAGACGCTGCAGTCGGTGCTGGACTCCGTCGAGCTCAAGACCGAGTTCGGCCCCAACGACTCCTGGTACGAGGAGCTCGGCCGCTACGAGAAGCTGTTCGACAAGTGGCCGGACGGCTCGCTGACCCGCCGATTCCCGGTCCTGCTGCTGATGCTGTGCATCGCCGCCAGCGGTGTGGTGTTCCTGCGCCGCGGCAAGATCCGCGGAGCCGCTGTGGGACCGAGCAGGCGGATGCTGGGCATCGCGGTGCTGTGCTTCGTGGTGCTGGCCGCCACCCCGACCAAGCACACCCACCACTTCGGCGTCTTCGCCGCCATCGGAGCGGTGCTGGCGGCGCTGACCGCGCTGGCCACCAGCGCCGCCGTCCTGCGCTCCCGCCGCAACCGGGCCGGTTTCTTCGCCGGGTTGATGGTGGTGTGCGCGTACTCGGTGACCGGCACCAACTCCTGGTGGTACGTCTCCGGCTGGGGAGTGCCGTGGTTCGACAAGGCGCCCAGCCTCGATGGGCGGCACGCCAGCACCGCGTTCCTGGTCATCGGGTTCCTCGCCCTGGTCGTCGCCTTCATCGAGCACGTCCGCCACGGCGAGCCGCCGGTGGAGACCCCGACCGCGCGCAAGCGCGTGCTGAGCCTGGGCGCCGCGCCGCTGACGATCACCTGCGCGCTGTGCCTGGTCGGCGAGGTCGGGCTGTTCGCCGTCGGCATCGAGAAGCAGCGCGGCAGCTACAGCCTGGGTCCGGACAACGTCAAGCAGATCGCCGGGAGCAGCTGCGGGCTGTCGGACTACATCAACGTCGAAGCCGACCCGCGCCGCGGAGTGCTCGCCCCGTCGGGCGACCAGCCGCGCACGTCCAGCGATCCCGCGCAGCCGGCCGACTACCTGCGCGCCGAGCAGCAGGGCTTCCACCGCTTCGGCTATCCCGGCAGCCCGCAGTTCACCCCGCCGTTCGGCTACGGCGGTGACGACGCGCCGGTGTGGGGGACCTTCGACGCCGACGCGACCGGCACCGGCGAGATCCGCACACCGTGGTTCGACCTTCCGCCGCAGGCCACCGAGGGCACCACGCCCGTGGTGCTGCAGTTCGCCGGCTCGTCGACCGGCGGGAACGCGCTGCGCGTGGAGTGGGGCCGCGAGCTGCCCGGCGGCTTCGAGGTCAGCGGGCACCGGGACTTCTCGCTCAACAGCGGGGCCTGGCAGGACGTGCGGTTCGACGCACCCGGAGCTCAGAAGGTCCGGGTCGTGGCGGCCGACCAGCGCGACGACGAGGGCGGGTGGCTGGCCTTCAGCGCCCCTCGCGTGCCGGTGCTGACCACCATGACCAACCTGATCGGCAGCCAGCCGACGTTCGTGGAGTGGCCCGCCGCGCTGGTGTACCCGTGCCTGCAGCCGGCGAAGATCCGCAACGGCGTGTTCGAGATGCCGCGCTTCCGGATCGCGGGTGGCGGCATCATGCGCGACATGGGGCAGTCCTGGTCGGCCCCGGGCGGCGGCGGCCCGTTCGGCTGGCTCAACGTCGGGGCCAGCGTCCGGCAGCTGCCCGCCTACCTGCGGGGAGCGCCGAACCGGGACTGGGGAGCGATCTACGTGGTCGACCCGTACAACCCGGACACCGTCGGTGCCGAGGCGGCGATGCAGGTGCGGAGCGAGACGCATTGGGGCGACTGGAGCCCCGGCCCGCTCACCGACGCCGTCAAGCTCCCCGGCCGGGTGCCCACCTCCGACGGCCGGACCGACCTGCGCCCGGTGGAACCGGCGATCACCGGCAACGAGAGCTGACGGCCCGCAGCGCGTCGTGGTGTGAGAGTGGCCATTCGGACCCCGCGCCGCCGGTTGTGATCGATTAGGATCGCTAACGGGTGGGCGCCCGGGCGATGACGCCGAGGTGAGCGCCGAAAACCGCGTTGAGGAACCGCAATGGCTTCGCGCGCGCCTCCACAGTGGACCGCGTGCCGGGGGTGGAGGCGTCGTGTCGGGTGTGATCCAGGGCTTCGGCGTGATCGGCGCCATCGTTCTGGTCGGTTACGTGCTGGGGCGGACCGAGGTGCTCGGCGACAACGGCCGCGACGTGCTCGCCAAGATCTCGTTCTACGTCGGAACCCCGGCACTGCTGCTGCAGATGCTCTCCGAGTCCGACGTGCGCGTCCTGTTCTCCGCTCCGCTGCTGGTCACCGCTCTGAGCACGTTCGCCGCGGCGGCGCTGTTCGTGCTGGTGGCGCTGTGGCGGCGGTGGAACATCCGGCGCACCACCATCGGCGCGCTGTGCTCCAGCTACGTCAACGCGGGAAACCTGGGCATCCCCGTGGCGGTCTACGTCCTCGGCGACGCGACCCTGGTCGCTCCGGTGATGCTGTTCCAGCTGCTGGTGATGACGCCGATCGGGCTGACCGTCATCGACTTCGCGCAGGCCGGGGAGAAGACCTCGGCGTGGTCGCGGCTGCTGGCACCGTTCAAGAACCCGATCGTGATCTGCTCGCTGCTGGGCGTCTCGCTGTCCCTGCTGGGCTGGCGCATCCCCGGGCCGGTCTCCGAACCGCTGACGCTGCTCGGGCACCTCTCGGTGCCCACCGTGCTGCTCGCCTTCGGCGTCTCGCTGCGCGGCTCGCAACTCCCGGCGGGCGGAGCCGAGCGGTGGCCCGTGCTGGTCTCGGTCGGGTTGAAGTCGTTCGTGCACCCGGTCATCGCCTGGGCGATCGGCGCGGGGCTGTTCGGCATGGAAGGCGCCCCGCTGTTCGCGGCGGTGGTCATCTCCGCGCTGCCCGCCGCGCAGAACCTGTTCGTCTACGCCTCGCGCTACAACGTCGGGGTCCGGCTGGCCCGGGAGTCGATCCTGCTCTCCACGATCCTGTCGGTCCCGGTCCTCGTCACGGTCACGGCCCTGCTGGGCTGACCCCGCGGGTCAGGCCCGGTGCAGGGGCGGCGGGGTGTGGGCGGCGACCTCGGGCAGCGGGCCCGTGAACGGCTCGACGTCGACGTGGGTGCGCTGGCCCGCGCACCCCTGCGACAGGCGTGAGGCGGGGACGTCCTCGGTGAGGACGTTGGGGTTGCCGTGAGCGCACAGCTCCTGATCCGGGTGCATCGGGTCGGGCTGCGGATCGAACCAGGCGCCGGTGGGCAGCACCGCGACACCGGGCCGCACCCGCTCGCTGAGGCGGGCACCGGCCAGGCACGAGCCCCGGTCGTTGAACACCCGCACCACCGAGCCCTCGGTGATGCCGCGCGCGGCGGCGTCGTCGGGGTGCAGCGTGATCGGTTCGCGACCGGCCACCTTGGACTCGCGGCTGACCGCGCCGACGTCGCCCTGCCCGTGCAACCGGGTCGGCGGCTGGTTGGCGATGAGGTGCAGCGGGCCGCGACGCTCCTGCGGCAGCCAGACCGGGTGGCCGGGGCAGTCGTCGTAGCCGAAGGACTCGACCTTCGGCGAGTGCAGCTCGATGCGTCCGCTGGGCGTGTGCAACGGGTCCCCCTCGGGATCCTTGCGGAACCGCACCAGCGGCGGGTTCTCGGGCATCGCGGGAAGCCGCAGCTCGCCGTCCGCCCAGAAGGTGTCGAAGTCGGGCAGCTCGTGGCCCTGGGCGCGCAGCTGGTCCCGCCACTGGTCGTAGAGGTGCTCCAGCCAGCCCCGGGCGCTGCGCCCCTCGGTGAAGCGCTGCCGCACCCCGAGCCGGTCGGCGAGCCCGCTCAGGATGTTGAAGTCGTCGCGCGCCTCGCCGACCGGGTCCAGGACGCGGTGCATCGCGGTGAGGTGTGTGTCGCGACGCCCGGCGCCGAGGTCTTCGCGTTCCAGCGTCGTGGTCGCCGGGAGCACGACGTCGGCGTGCCGGGCGGTGGCGGTCCAGTGCGTCTCGTGCACCACCACGGTTTCGGGCCGGGCGAACGCGCGACGCAGCCGGTTGAGGTCCTGGTGGTGGTGGAACGGGTTGCCGCCGGCCCAGTGCACCAGCCTGATGTCGGGGTAGGTCAGCCGCTGGCCGTTGTAGTCGTACTGCGCTCCCGGGTTGAGCAGCATGTCGGCGATGCGCGCGACCGGGATGAACGTGCCGACGGGGTTGGGGCCCTGCGGCAGGGTGGGCAGCCAGAGCACCGGTCCCTCGTCGCCGACGTCGGCCATCGACCCGTAGCCGTGCCCGAAACCGCCGCCGGGCGAGCCGATCTGACCCAGCATCGCCGCGAGCGCGATCCCCGCCCACACCGGCTGCTCGCCGCCCCGGGCGCGCTGCAGGGACCAGGTGACGGTCACCAGCGTCCGCCCGGAGGCCATCCGGCGGGCCAGCTCGCGGATGTCGTCGGCGGCGATCCCGCAGATCGGGGCCGCCCACTCCGGTGTCTTCGGCACGCCGTCGGTCTCGCCCCGCAGGTAGTCGGCGAACACGTCGAACCCGGTGCAGCAGCGGGAGAGGAAGTCGGTGTCGTGCAGGTCCTCGGCGAGCAGGACCTGCGCCAGGGCGAGCTGCATCGCCACGTCCGTGCCCGGCTCGATCGAGTACCAGCGCCCGCCCGCGGGAACGTCGGCGGTCAGCGGGCTGATCGAGGCGACCGCCACTCCGGGATCGGCCGCCGCGGCAGCGCTGGTGTGCCGGGTGACGCCGCCGGGCGAGACCGACAGGTTCTTCGTCGGCAGCCCGCCGAAGGCCACGATCAGGTCGGTGTGCTCGCGCACCGTCGCCCAGCTGTCGGCGTAGCCGAGGACCGCGGCCGAGCTGCCCACCACGTGCGGCAGCAGGACCTGCGAGGTCCCGAAGCTGTAGTTGTTCCGGGAGGAGGCGTAGCCGCCGATGGTGTTGAGGAACCGGTGCAGCTGCGACTGCGCGTGGTGGAACCGGCCGGCGCTGCCCCAGCCGTAGGAACCGCCGAAGATCGCCTCGTTGCCCGACTCGACCCGCACCCGGTCCAGCTGCGCGGCGACCAGGTCCAGCGCGGTGTCCCACTCGACCTCGACGAACTCGTCCCGGCCGCGCTGCGAGGACGGCCCCGGCCCACCGGTGAGCCAGCCGCGGCGGATCGCCGGGCGCATGACCCGCGTGTCGTGCCGCGCGATGCCCGGCACGTTGTCCAGCAGCGGCGAAGGGGCCGGATCGTCGGGGTGCGGCCGGACCCGGACACCGCCGTCGGCGTCGGCCGTCGCCCGGTAGGCGCCCCAATGCGCGGTCGTCGGCACCCAGCGCTCGGTCGGCATCCGGCTCCTCCCGTGGCCGGAGGTGCTCCGACCTGCGAACTCGTGATCGGCCTCGATGTTACCGGCGCTCGGAGAACGTCACCGACGCCTCCGCGGAGAGCTGGTCGGAGCGCACCGACATCGCCCCGTCCTCGTCGCCGCACACCAGGACCGGATCACCGGAGAACACCGGGCGGCGCAGCCGGTAGGACACCGAGCCGAGGGGTCCGTGCTCGCGGGCGAGCTCGGTCATGAGCAGCACCAGCAGCGGTCCGTGCACCACCAGCCCCGGATAGGCCTCGACCTCGCGGCAGTAGGGCTCGTCGTAGTGGATGCGGTGGGTGTTGGCCGTCAGCGCGCTGAACCGGAACAACCGCGTCGGCTCGCCGACGAACCGCCGCTGCCACGGCGCGTCGGAGGTCGGGAAGTCGGTGGGCCGCAACCGGCCCGGGCTCTTGGTGTCGGTCTCACCGCTGCGGTAGACGTAGTCGGTCTCCTCGGTGATCCGCAGCCGACCGTCCTGGCGGAACTCGCGGCGCTCGGTCACGAACGCCATCTCGCCCGAACGGCCGTGCTTGACCGTGACGTCGCCCAGCTCGGTGGTCCGCTCGGCGGGGGTGCCCAGCCGCAGGGGCTCGTCGATCGTCATCCGCCCACCCGCGAACATGCGGCGCCGGTCGGGCACCGGCGGCAGGAAGTCGCCGTTGAGCGGGTGCCCGTCGGGTCCCAGCTCGGAGTGCGGCGGCCAGGACAGGAAGTGCACCCAGTGCCACAGCGGAGGCAGCTCGTCGACCGGCGCCGGCACCTCCAGGACGTTGGCCAGCGCCCGCGACTGCTCCGGTCCCATCGAGTCGTGCTCGACCACGGCCTCCGGCCGCCAGTCCCGCAGAAACTCCTCCAACACCAGAAACCTCCTCGTCGACCGTCGAGGTGTCCCGGTCATCCAAACATGCCGGAGGCCTCAGCGGAGGTAGACGCGGTCCGGGTCCACCTCGTGCCGGAGCGCGTGGAGCTCGGCCTCGGTGGGCGGGGTGATGGTGCTGAGGTCGTCGGCGACCTGGAGGTCCCAGCCGGTGGCCTCGCGGACCTGCTCGGCGGTGACCCCCGGGTGGGTGGCCACGAGCCGGAGCTCCTCGCCGGCCCCGTCGCGCGCGAGGATCCCCAGATCGGTGATGACCCGGGTGACCCCCTTGCCGCGCGGGCGGATCCCGTCGGCCAGAGCGCGATCCGGGCCGGGGGAGGTGCAGAAGTCGAGCTCGGTGGTGAACGAGCGGGGGTCGTGGCGCCGCATCACCACGAACACCTCGCCGGAGTTGGCCATGACTTCCATGGCCCCACCCGATCCGGGCAGCCGGACCGCGGGGGAGTGCCAGTCGCCGATCACCGAGGAGTTGAGGTTGCCGAAGCGGTCGATCTGCGCGGCCCCCAGGAATCCGACGTCGATCCGCCCGCCCTGCAGCACGTAGCCGAACAGCGCGGTCATCGGCAGCACGGCCTCCGAGCCGGTGATCAGCACCGCGTCGGCGATCGTTTCCGGCAGCTGGTCGGGATGCGCGCCGCAGACACCGGACTCGTAGACGATCTCCACGTCCGGCGCCACCGTCCGCTGCGCCAGCGACACCGCCAGCGTGGGCAAGCCGATACCGGCGAAAACCGTGTTCGCACCAGCGAGTTCGCGCGAAGCGACCGAAGCCAGCAGCTCCGACGACGTGATGGACATGATCCTCCTCAAAGCCTGCGGCCGTAGTTGACCGGCTCGCTCCACGCCTCGCCCACGGCCAATCCCGCCCAGCGCTGCTCGCCGAGCTTGGCGACGTACTCGGAGTGCTCGGCCGTGCCGAGCACCCACTCGTCCAGCCACACCCGCAGCCGGTCGGGATCACCGCTGATCCGCGACCACTCCCGGTAGAACTCGCCGTCGCGGTCGTAGTAGCCCTGCACGAACGCCGGATGCGCCCCGCGCGGGCACTCCACCACCGCGTGCACCGCGTGCGCGGGGATCACCGTGCGGTTCGGGTCGGAGCGGACGACCTCGTCGGCCACCACCTCCTCGACCACCACGATCGCCTTGCGCGCGGCGTAGACCGCCTCGGCCTGGATGCCCGTCAGGCCCCAGATCTGGGTGTTGCCGGACCGGTCCGCGCGTTGGGCCTGCACGATCGTGACGTCCGGGTTCAGCGGCGGCACCACGTAGATCTGCTCCTCGCCGCCGTCGGAGGCCGGGTAGGGCGAGGTGACCTTGCGGATGTCCGGGTTGATGCCGGGGACGTCGCTGCCGGCGTAGGAGCGCAGCGGGTAGAACGGCAGCCGCTGCGCCCCGGCCAGGTAGCGGCAGATCATGCCGTAGTGGCTGTACTCCTCGAAGGCCAGCACGCCCGCCTCGACCCGCCGTCGCAGCTCACCGAGCGAACCGGCCGTGGAGTTGCCGACGAACGAGGAGATCAGCCTGCTCACGCAGTCGCCCGCGATGAGCTGATCGGTGACGATGTCGGCGGTCATCCGCGCGATGGTGAGGTCCCGGCGGCCCTGCCGGATGATCTCGTGCCCGGCCGCGGTCGGGATCAGGTGCGTGAAGCCCTCCAGCGACACCGTGGCGCCGTCGGTGACGAACTCGGCGATGGCGTCCCGCATCGACGTGGTCTTGTCCGACTTGCTGACCTGCGACATCGATGCCCCCAGGGATTCCGCGGTTCGCCTGCGCCTCAGCCTGCCACCCCGGATTGAGACAGGTCCAATACCGAATTAGTGTCAGATCCAGAGCTGAGTCGAATGGATCGGGGATGGGTGTGGAGCTGCGCTACCTGACCGCCTTCGTGGCGGTCGCCGAGGAGCTGCACTTCGGCCGCGCCGCCAAGCGCCTGCAGATGGCCCAGCCGCCGCTGAGCCAGCAGATCAGGCAGCTGGAGAAGGAACTCGGCGTGCGGCTGTTCGAGCGCAACACGCGGTCGGTCCGGCTGACCAACGCCGGGGAGTCCTTCCTCGAACCCGCGCGCACCGTCCTCGACGACGTCGACATCGCCGTCGGCGCGGCCAGAGCCGCCGGGCGAGGCGAGCGCGGACGGGTCACCGTCGGGTTCGCCGGTGCCTCCAGCCACGAGGCGCTGCCGGTGCTCACCCGCGCGGTGCGCGCCGCCCACCCGGGTTTGGAACTGGTGATGCGCGGGCAGACCTACGCCGACGTCGCCCTGGCCAAGGTCGCCGACGGAACGCTGGACCTCGGGTTCGTCCGGATGCCGGTCAACCAGCCCGGCGTGAACACCCGCGTCATCGAGGTCGAGGAGCTCATCTGCGCGCTGCCCACCGACCACCGGCTGGCCGAGCTGGACCGCGTGCCGATCGACGCACTCGCCGAGGAGCCCTTCGTCAGCTTCCCCTCCAACGCCGGGTCCACGCTGCGCGACGCGCTGGTCAAGGCGTGCGTGGCAGGCGGATTCACCCCGCGCGTGGTGCAGGAGGCACCCGACTCCTACACGATCCTCGCCCTGGTGGCCGCCGGTGTCGGAGTCACGCTGACGCTGACCTCCTGCCAGCACATCCAGCAGACCGGCCTGGTCTACCGGCGGCTCGCGGGCGAACCGACCCGCTTGCGGGCAGCGCTGGCCTGGCGCGAGGACAACACCAACGCCGCGCTGCACACCGTCCTCGGCATCGCCGAAACCGCGCTGCCCACGCCCGATTGATCTGAGCGGCGTCTCAAACGGCGCCGATCTCGTATTGGACGCTCTAGCGTTCGGCCTGCCACGGTGCTGAGATCACACCGGGTTCAAAGGGGAACGCATGAGCAGCGCGCGCACGGCGAACCGTGCCGGGTTCGGGGCCTTCATCGGCTCCACCATCGAATGGTTCGACTTCTACATCTACGGCACCGCCTCCGCGCTGGTCTTCGACGAGGTCTTCTTCCCCGAGCTCGACGGTGCCCTGGGCACGCTGGTCGCCTTCGCGACGTTCTGGGTCGGCTTCCTCGCCCGCCCGCTCGGCGGCATCATCTTCGGCCACGTCGGAGACCGCCTGGGCCGCAAGAAGACCCTGGTCATCACCCTGCTGATGATGGGCATCGCGACCACCGCCATCGGACTGCTGCCCGGCTACGCCGAGATCGGGGTGTGGGCGCCGATCCTGCTGGTGTGCATCCGGATGGTGCAGGGCATCGGGCTCGGCGGCGAGTGGGGCGGCTCGGTGCTCATCGCCTCCGAGCACGCGCCCAAGGGCAAGTCCATCCTCTACGGCGCCTTCGCCCAGCAGGGCTCGCCGGTCGGCAACACGCTCAGCACCGTCTGCTTCCTGCTGATCAGCAAGCTGCCCGAACCCGACATGCTCAGCTGGGGCTGGCGCATCCCGTTCCTGGCCTCGGCGGCACTGGTCGTGGTGGGCCTGTTCATCCGGCTCCGCGTCACCGAATCCCCGGCGATGAACCGGCTCATCCAGGCCAAGCAGACCGCGAAGCTGCCGGTGTGGGAGGTCGTCCGCTCGCACCCGGGACTGCTGGCCCTGGGCATCGGCGCCTGCACCATCGGCCTGTCGGCCACCTACTTCAAGTCGACGTTCGCGCTCGCGTGGGCCACCAGCGACCTCGGGTTCGCCAAGACCGACTTCCTGACGATCATCCTGGTCGCCAACATCGCGCAGATCCTCGTGCAGCCCTTCGGGGCCGTGATCGCCACCAGGATGCGCAGCCTGTCGCGCGCGGTGACGTTCATGCTGCTCCCGGAAGTGGTGCTGCTGCCGCTGATGTTCCTGCTCATCGCCACCGAGAACTACTGGCTGGCCATGGTCGGCGTCGCGGTGGCCACCGTCCCGCACTGCCTGTACTACGCGGCGATGGCCGGCATCCTCGCCGGCCGCTTCCCGGCCGAGGTGCGCTACACCGGGCTCTCGCTGTGCTACCAGCTCTGCGGCACGCTGCTCGGCGGAACGACCCCGGTGGTGGGCCAGTTCCTGCTCAGCGCGTCGGGCTCGATCAACGTCGTCATCGCCTACGCGCTGTTCCAGGTGCTGCTCACGCTGGGCTGCATGCTGTTGCTGCTGCGCCGGCCCAGTCATGACGAACGCGACAACCCGGGAGGCGAAGGTGACCAGAGCACGCTGGATCCGGCGGCCGGAAGGGTCCAACTGGGGTGAGTTCGGCCCGGATGACGCGCTGGGCCGGATGAACCTGCTGACCCCGCAGCGGGTCCGCGCCGCGGTGGCCGAGGTGCGCGAGGGCATCACCCACGCGCTGAGCCTGCCGCTGAACCTGCCCGGCGGGAACGGGTTGAACCCCAACCGGTTCCCGCCGGTCCTGCGCCCCACCCGGCGCTTCGGGGAGATCAACTTCAACTACGAGCTGCACCGCAGGGTCGAGGGCGCCACCGACGTGCTCTGCGACGACCTCGCCGTGCTGCACCTGCAGTACTCGACGCAGTGGGACTCCTTCGCCCACGCCGGGGCGCTGTTCGACGCCGACGGCGACGGGGTCGCGGAACCGGTCTTCTACAACGGGTTCCGGGCAGGTGAGGACGTCGTCGGGCCGTCCGACCTGGACGATTCCGGATTCGGCGGCCTGCACGAGCGCACCACCTCCACCGGCGGGGCGCTGGGCATCGACAACCTCGCGCGCACCGGGGCGCAGGGCCGGGGCGTGCTCATCGACCTGCGCAGGCACCTCGGCGAGGAACGCGCGGTCGTCGGCTACGACACCCTCGCCGAGATCATGGACGCCGACGGTGTCGAGGTCGAGGAGGGCGATCTGGTGTGCCTGCACACGGGTTTCGCGCAGCGGCTCGTCGAGATGGGCGGTGATCCCGACCCGGACGTCCTGCACGGCGCGTGCGCGGCCCTGGACGGGCGCGACGAGCGGCTCCAGCAGTGGATCACCGACAGCGGGCTCAGCGCGCTGATCGCCGACAACTACGCCGTCGAGAACCTGCCGTCTCTCCCGGCCGACCTTCCGGCACCGGCGCTGCCGCTGCACCACCACTGCCTGTTCAAGCTCGGCGTGCACCTCGGCGAGCTCTGGCACCTCACACCCCTGGCGGACGACCTCCACCGCCTCGCCCGCTCCCGCTTCCTCCTCACAGCGCCACCCCTCAACCTCCCCGGAGCAGTCGGTTCCCCGACAACCCCGATCGCCACCCTCTGACCCGTCCCGCCGAACGTCCACCCGGCAACCGCCCGCTCACACCCGGCCGCCCTGTCCCACCC
>NZ_SMLA01000053.1:0-49096 GCF_004349225.1 Saccharopolyspora karakumensis | reverse complement strand
CGTGTTGCAGGAGCACGCCCGAAGCGCCGTAGCTGTAGTCACCGAGACCGGAGACGTATCCGCCAAGCGTGTTCAAGAAGCGGTGCAGCTGACTCTGCCCGTGGTGGAAACGTCCGGCACTCGACCATCCGTAGGAACCTCCGTAGACGGCTTCGGCACCCCTGGTCGAGTACACCCGTTCCAGCTCCGCCGAGACCAGGTCGAGCGCCTCGTCCCACTCGACTTCGACGAACTGGTCGTCACCGCGGTCTCCCGTACCAGGTCCGCCCTCCAGCCAACCCCTCCGGATCGCCGGGCGGGTCACTCTAGCCGGGTGGTGCTGACTTGACGCCACGTTGTGGATGATGTCGCGCGGATCGGAATCCTTCCGCCACCCAGTCACCGAGCGCAAAGCACCTCCCGTCGCCACCGCCTCCAACACCCCGAAGTGGGTCAGGTGGATCCGGCGCGCTCCCGGATCCCCGGAGTTGCCCGCGCTCATTTGACGACCTCCACGCTCATGCGACGACGAGGGCGAACCGCGCGCGGACGATCGGACTCGGTCGCCTCCACAATCGATGGGTCCGGCTGACGGGCAGCCTTGACAGCCGTGCGGGGGAACAGCGGCGCGCTCGCAGCAGGCATGTGCGGACTCCTCTCCGGCGGCGACCATCGCTGCAGGTCGCGCTTCCCGGACGCGTGGGGCAAGCTTCGACTTGGTGCAGCGGCCGCTGACATCGACTCAGACAGCGGTCTTGCACACCGCCCACACCTTAAGTTGCAAGTTGTTGACAATCGACGTTTTACCATCCTAGCATGACCTAAGTCACGCACTGGCAGGTTCACGACACTCGCCCGTGCATAAGCGAGAACACGACATGGCGCGCTCAAGGTTCGTTCGCGGTGTGCGGAAATCCAGCGCCTGCGGCTGGTTCGACCCCTACCCCCGCTCGAAGTCGTGAGAGGACGATCCGCCTGAGGGCTTCCCGCGTCGGCGACGCGAATCCCCGTAGCTTCGCGGAATCACTATCGAGGAGAAGGCACGATCATGACGAATAGCACTGACGCGACGGGTGGGAACGTCCGTCCGTTCAGCATCCACATCCCCGATGAACGGCTCGCCGAAGTCCGCGAACGCGTCGAGAAGACCTGGTGGCCGTCCGAACCGAAGTTCACAGGTGACGACCCGTGGTACTACGGCGCCGATCTGGCAACGATGAAGGACCTCGCGCGTTTCTGGCTGGACGAATACGACTGGCGCGAGCACGAAGCTCACATCAATTCCTTCCCCCAGTTCATGGTTGGCGTGGGTGACGGCCAAGAGATCCACACCGTGCACGTCCGCAGCGGTGGGCTACCGGTTCTAGTCCTGCACGGCTGGCCGAATTCCTTCCACACCTACCTGGACCTGGTCGGCCCGATGACCGATCCGGCAGCGCACGGGGCACCGGAAGCGGCGCCGTTCGACGTGATCCTGCCGAGCCTGCCCGGATACGCCTTCTCCCCCTGCGACCGCATCCTCTCGCCGCGCGAGGTCGCCAGCATGATGCAACGGTTGATGACCGAACTCGGCTACGACCGCTACATCGTCGTCGGCGGTGACTGGGGAGCGCACATCGCCAGCCTCATGGGCCACGACTTCCCCGAGAACGTCATCGCCATTCACATCGACCACTCCGAGGTTCGGCATGCCGGCTCCAACATCGGCACCGGGCAGACCGGCGCGGATGACGCGACGGCAGCCGAGGTCGACTTCATCGAGCGTGAAACCGAGCTCTGGGGACGCGAAGGCGCGTATTGCCATCAACAGCTGACGCGTCCGCAGTCCTTGGCCTTCGCCATGACCGACAGCCCGGTCGGCGCAGCCGCTTGGCTCGTCGAGAAGTGGTACGCCTGGGCCGATGTCGACCCTGAAACCTTCTTACAAGTGTTCAGCCCGGATCGTCTGCTGACCGAGGTGCTCGTCTACATCCTGCCCGACCGCTTCGTCACCGCGACGTGGCTCTACACCGGCTGCGGCGACGCGGTGCTGACCGAGCTCAACCCCGGCGAGCGTGTTGAGGTGCCGGTATCGGTCTCGGCGTTTCCGGACCCGGCCTTCCCGGTTCCGCCGCGGGAATTCATCGAACGCTCCCACAACGTGGTCCGCTACACGCACATCTCGCACGGCGGGCACTACCCCGGCATCGAAGCACCCGAGGAGTACGTCGCCGACATCCGTGAGTTCGTCGCCGAGCTGTCGCGTTCGTCGGCTCACCGGCTGAGCGAGGCCATCGGCTGAGCAATTCCGACGTCTCTATGAGTGAAGCCGCCGACCCACACTAGGTCGGCGGCTTCACTCATAGAACAGACGGGAGTTCGCACTCCAGCTGAGCGCATTTGAGCCGGCGTCATTCGGATCGCACGGATGCCTCAGCGGCCCCCAGACTGCTGCGGGTCGGGTCGAGGTAATGCGACATGACGCCTCGGTACGACAGACAATCGTCGAGGACGAAGTGTTCGTCGAGGATGCGCAGCGTCTCGTTTTCGTCCCGCTGACGCAGTGCGTCCAGTATTTCCCTGTGCTCACGCACCACGGTCGCGCGCCAGTCAGGGTATTTGTCGGCCAACGAGGCCATGCTGAGAACTGCCTCCGCCACGAGGGTGTGGTACATCCTGCTCAGCCGCTGGCTGCGGGCGGCATCGACGAGAATCGTGTGAAATCGCATGTCCGCGGCGACGGCACCCCGGTCGTCACCGGATTCGACGGCCGCGTTCATCTCGTCGAGGCTGGCTTCGAGTTCCTCGATCGTCTTGTCCACATCGGTGCCCTCCCACCGCAGGAGTCGCATCACCGCAGTGTGCTCGACTGCGCGGCGGCCCAGGTATATGTCAGCGACGTCGCCGGCATCGAGCTGCACGACGAACGTCCCGCGGTGGGGCTCCGACCGCAGGAGACCTTCCTGGATAAGGCGCTGCATGGCCTCCCGGACCGGCCCGCGACTGATGGCGAACTGATCGGCGAGCTGCTTCTCGTTCAGCTGCGTACCGGGCGGGAGCGCGCCATCGAGGATCGACGCGCGGATCTGCTGAACGATGTTCGTCGATGCAGTCGACAGACTGATCGACTTGAACCCTTCAAATGCCACGTGCGACCCTCCGCAACTCCTGACTCACAGGCCAGCGCTCGGAGGTGTTCTCCTCGTCTTCGAGCACCTGCCTCGAGTTCCATTTTCGGTCGCACTTCGACGAGCCACGGTGCGGCATCTCGTACGACGCAGCCTTAAGCATATCGTAAGTTGTTGACAAACGACCAAGTGGGTCGAGGCGGTACATCACCCGCCTCCCCCACTCCGCAGCGCCCGTACGGCGACCTGGGCGAGGTGGATGGGTTCGCGCTCGCCGGCTTGGCGGACTTGGGTGCGGCAGGAGTAGCCGTCGGCGAGCAGGTCCACGGCGGGCTCTGCTGCCCTGACCGCCGGGAGCAGAGCGCGTTCGGCGCAGGCCATGGAGACGTCGTAGTGGCCGTCTTCGAAGCCGAAGTTGCCCGCCAGCCCGCAGCAACCGGAGTCCAGCACGGTCGCGGTCACCCCGAGCGCGTCGAGCACCGCGCGGTCGGGTTCGCTGCCGAGTTCGGCGTGCTGGTGGCAGTGCACCTGCACGAGCACTTCCTGCGCCGGGCCACCAGCGGCGGCTGTGAGTTCGTCGGTGTGGCGGGCGAGCAGTTCGGCGAAGGTGAACACCTGGGTGGCCAGGCGCTGGGCTCGGGGGTCGTCCGGGAGCAGTTCTGCGGCGTCGGAGCGCAGTGCCGCGGTGCAGGAGGGTTCCAGGCCGACGACCGGGACCCCCTCATCCAGCGCCGCGCCGATCGCGTTCAGGCTGCGGGCCAGCACCTTGCGGGCGGCGGTGACCTGGCCGGTGGAGGTCCAGGTCAGTCCGCAGCACACCGTGCGCGGGGGTGTCTGGACGTCGTAGCCGAGCGCGGTGAGCACGGCGACGGCGTCGGCGGCGATGTCCGGGTCGAAGTGGTTGGTGAAGGTGTCGGTCCACAGCATCAGCGGTCCGCGGCTACCGGGCTCGATTCCCAGGTCTGGTACGGAAGTGGACTGCAGTCCGCGTGCGGCGCGGAAGGTGTAGGTCTCGCGGGCCAGCGGTGGGATCGCGCGACGCTGGTCGATGCCGCCGGCCTTCTTCGCGACCCGCGCCAGCGCCGGGACCTGCGCGAGCCGGTTGAGCGCGTCGACGAGCGGTGCCGGGAGCGCAGCCGCGGCGCGCAGCCAGCGCGGGAGGGCGCCCATCGAGTAGTGCGAGCGTGGGCGGAGCTTGCCCTGGTAACGCTGGGCGAGGAACTCGGTCTTGTAGGCGGCCATGTCGACCCCGACCGGGCAGTCGGACTTGCAGCCCTTGCAGGACAGGCACAGATCTAGCGACTCGGCGACCTCCTCGGACTGCCACCCGTCGGTGATGACCTCGCCGTTGGCCATCTCGAACAGCAGCCGGGCACGTCCTCGGGTGGAGTGCTTCTCCTCCTGGGTGACGTTCCAGCTCGGGCACATCACGCCGCTGCCGGTGTCCACCGCGCACTTGCCCACCCCCAGGCAGCGGCGGGTGGCGCGGGTGAAGGAGCCCTGGTCGTGGGTGAAGGCGAGTTGCGGCTGGTCGGAGATGGTCGGCATCCCGACGAACACGCGCAGGTTCTCGTCCATCGTCGCCGGCCGGACGATGCGGCCGGGGTTCATCCGGTCATCGGGGTCCCAGATCTCCTTGAACCGCTCGAAACCGTCGATGATCTGCGGCGGGTACATCCGGGGCAGCAGCTCGGCGCGGGCTTGGCCGTCGCCGTGCTCGCCGGACAGCGACCCGCCGTGGGCGACGACCAGATCGGCGGCGTCGGTCATGAACGCCCGGAAGTTCGTGATGCCCGGCTTGGTCGCCAGGTCGAAGTCGATGCGTACGTGCAGGCAGCCGTCGCCGAAGTGCCCGTAGTAGATGCCCTTGCGGCCGTGCCGGGCCAGAACCTCGTCGAACTCGCGTAGGTAGGCGCCGAAGCGCTCCGGCGGGACCGCCGCGTCCTCCCAGCCCGGCCAGGCCTCGCCGCCATCGGGCGAGCGGGTGAGCAGTCCCGCGCCCTCCTCGCGGACCCGCCACAGCGCGGCCATCTGGGCCGGTTCGGCAACCACGACCGCACCGGTGGTGTAGGGCTTCATCGCGATGGCCACGGCCTGAGCGGCGGCTTCGGCCGCGGCGCGGTTCTCACCACCTGTTTCGACGTAGAGCCAGCCGTTGCCCTCCGGCAGCATGCGGCTGGTGGTCTCGTGCGGCCGCAGCGCACGCAGCGCGGCGATCAAACCGGCGTCCATGCCCTCGATCGTGAGCGGGGACTGCTCACGCACGACCATGACGTGATCGGCCGCGGTGTAGGCGTCGGGGAAACCGAGGATCGCCAGCGCCCGCGCGGGCGGCGATTCGACCAGGTCGACGGTGGCTTCCAGGATCGTCGCGCACGTGCCTTCGGTACCGACCAGCGCTTTTGCCAGGTTCACGTTCCCGGGGACCAGCTGGTCGAGGTTGTACCCGGACACCCTGCGGGTCAGCTCCGGCACGTGACGCTCGATCTCCGGGGCCATCCGCTGTCCCAGGGCTCGGAGTTGGTCCGGGATCGGTCCCCGTTCGTCACCGCGGAGGCCTAGGGCGAGCCGCTCGCCCCGGTAGGTCACCACTTCGAGCGAGCGCACGTTGTCGACCGTCTTGCCCCAGGCCACCGAGTGGGACCCGCAGGCGTTGTTGCCGATCATCCCGCCGATGGTGCAGCGGTTGTGCGTCGAGGGATCCGGTCCGAACGTCAACCCGTGCGGCTTGCCCGCGTCGCGAATCGCATCGCACACCACCCCCGGCTGCACCCGCGCGGACCGTACCTCCGGATCGACGTCCAGGATCGTGTTCATGTGCGTACGCAGGTCGAACGCGACCGCCGTGTTGACCGCCTGACCCGCGATCGATGTCCGCGAGCCCACCGGCATCACCGGCACGTCGTGCTCGCGGCACACCGCCATCGCCGCCTCGACCTCGCCCGCATCCCGCGGCGCGACCACCCCGATCGGGACACCCCGGTAATTCGACGCATCCGCCGACCACATCGCACGGCTCGCCGCGTCGAACCGGACCTCGCCACCGATCGCCGCCCGCAGGTCGCTCTCGACCTTCCGGGACCTAGCGCTGTCGGTACTCAAGGTGTCCCTCCCAAGTAGATCGCACATCAGGCGATGCTGTTGTTGGACATCGGGGCCGGGCGAAAGCGACTCCGCCCGGCCCCAGGCTCACCGCGCGATGCGGACGAGCTTGTTGTTGACGAACTCGTCGAAGGCCAGCGGACCGAGCTCACGCCCGAAGCCCGACTTCTTCACCCCGCCGAAGGGCAGTTCGGCTGCTTCGAGGTCGGTGCCGTTGACGAAGACCATGCCGGCCTCGATCCGGTCAGCCACCCGGTCGGCCTGCTCCGGATCGGTGGTGAACAGGTACGACCCGAGCCCGAACTCGGTGTCGTTGGCCAGGCGCACGGCCTCCTCTTCGGACGAGACCCGGAAGATCTGGGCCACCGGTCCGAAGAACTCCTCACCGTAGGCGTCGTTGCCGGGCTCCACACCGGTCAGCACGGTCGGGGCGAACATGTTGCCGACACGCGTGCCACCGGTGACCACGGTGGCTCCCTGGTCGACCGCCCGCTTCACCTGCTCCTCCAACCCATCGGCGGCGGCCGGAGACGAGAGGGGACCGAGCTTGTTGTTCACATCGGTGGGATCGCCTGCAGGCAACGCCGCGAACTCGGCACTGAACTTCTCGACGAAGGCGTCGTAGAGCTCGTCGATGACGATGAAGCGCTTCGCCCCGTTGCACGCCTGACCAGTGTTGCCGGCCCGCGCGCCCACGGCATGGGTGACGACGGCATCGAGGTCGTCGGTCGACAGCACGATGAACGGGTCCGAACCGCCGAGTTCGAGCACGACCTTCTTCAGATGGCGTCCCGCCTGCTCGGCGATCACCGAGCCCGCTCGTTCCGATCCGGTGACCGAGACGCCCTGCACGCGCGGGTCGGCGACGACGGTGGAGACCTGCTCGTGACCGACGAAGACCGACTGGAAAGCACCTTCGGGAAGGCCTGCGGCTTGGAAGATCTCGACCATGGCCAGCGCCGACTCGGGGCACTGCACCGACGGCTTGAGCAGGATCGGGTTACCGATGAGCAGATTCGGTCCCGCGAAACGCGTCACCTGGTAGTAGGGGTAGTTCCACGGCATGACGCCCAGGAGCACACCGATGGAGTTGCGCCGGATGAACGCCGATCCGGTGCCCCCGGACAGGGCGATCGGGCGATCGGCCAGCGCCTCCTCAGCGTGGTCGGCGAAGTAGTCGTAGATCTCGCCGGAGAAGTTGGCTTCGCCGATGGCCGAACGCAGCGGCTTTCCCATCTCGCGCGACAGGATCCGTCCCAGCTCGTCGGCCCGCTCGCGGTAGAGCTGCGCGACGCGCCGGATGATCGCGATGCGGTCGGCGAGACTGGTCTGCCTGCTGAGGACATCGTGTGCGCGGCCAGCGCGGTCGAGCGCGTCGCCGAGCTCGGAATCGGTGATGCGCGGGTACTTCTGGAGGACCTCGCCGGTCATCGGATTGGTCACTGCATAGCTGGGCATGAGCCTCCTCCTGTCGTGGTTGGGATTTCAGGGCTACGTTGATGCCCCTCAGCGGGCCACCCAGTAGGTGCGCGTGTTGGTGAACTCTCGGATCCCGTCAATGGACAGCTCGCGCCCGTACCCGCTCTGCTTGGTGCCTCCGAAGGGCACCCTGGGGTCGGAGGCGACGATGGAATTGATGAATACCTGGCCGGAAGTGATCCGGCGGGCAACCCGGGTCGCGCGCGCCTCGTCGCGGCTCCAGATGCTCAGTCCGAGTCCGAAGCGGCTGGCGTTCGCCAACCGCACCAGTTCGTCATCGTCCTCGGCGACGGTGAGCGCGGCGACCGGGCCGAACGTCTCTTCGTCGAAGACCGGGATACCGGGACGCGCACCGACGACCAGGGTCGGCGCGTAGAAGTACCCGGGCTGCTCGAGCGCGTGGCCACCGGTCACCACGGTGGCGCCGGCCGTGACGGACCGCTGCACCTGATCGTGCAACTGCGCGCGCAAGTCCTCACGCGCCACCGGACCGACGTTCGTGCCCGGTTCTGCGGGGTCACCGACGACCAGCGACTCCACTCCGGACTGGAACAGCGAGCAGAACTGCTCGGCCACATCGGCCGCGACGAGGAAGCGCTTGGCGCACACGCAGCTCTGACCGGAGTTCATGAAGCGGGCTTTCACCGCAGCGGCGGCCGCCTTCTCGACATCGGCGTCGGAGAGCACCACGAAGGCGTCTGATCCGCCGAGTTCGAGCACCGACTTCTTCGACGCTCGCCCGGCAGCCGCACCGACGGCCGCGCCTGCCCGGTTGCTGCCGGTCAGGGTGACTGCGGCGATGCGGTCGTCGGCGATGATGTCGGCGATGGTCTGCGGGACCTCCGGTTCGGCGACCACCGCCACTGTCAGCAGCCCGTGCGGGAACCCTGCTTCGGCGAGCACCTCCTCCAGCAGGAGGGCGGACCCGGTCACGTTCGGCGAGTGCTTGAGCAGGATCGCGTTACCCGCGGCAAGGTTGGGTGCGACGTGGCGCATGACCTGCCACACCGGGAAGTTCCACGGCATGACCGCGAGGATGACCCCGACCGGTTCGTGGGCGATCCACGCTGTGGCGCCCTCGACCTCGACGTGTTCGTCGGCGAGGATGCGCTCGGCGTTGTCGGCGTACCACTCCGCCGTCACGGCGGACTTCTCGACCTCGGCGATCGCCTCGGCGGTGGGCTTGCCCATCTCCGAGGTGATCCGCTCGGCGAGCGCACCCGCGCGGTCGCGGAGCACCTGGGCCAGGCGCCTGACTCGCTCGACCCGCGCGGGCAGCGGCACGTCAGCCCAGGTCTGCGCCGCTGCGGACACCCGAGTCAGAGCCGACTCCACCTCCTCGGTGCTCCAGGAGGGGTAGTCGGCCAGCTTGATGCCGGTCGTCGGGTTGACTGTGGTGATCGTGCGCGTGGCGTCGGTGGTGATCGCGGGTGCGCGTTCGGTGAAAGGGGAGGACACGGCGTCTCGTCTCCGATCTCAGCATGGGGCGTCTTCTCAGGAGAAGTAAGGTCGTTCTACTTGCCGCTTCCCCGGAGACGGGGTTCGAGCAGGCGGGGTGTGGTGGTAGCGATGAGTTTCCGCAGCACTCCGTTGACATTGAGTCGCTTGCCGCGCTCCTGAGCCTCCTCGACGTACTCGACCGCGGCGCGGACCGCGAGACCACCGACCGACCGGAACGGTTCGGGCGGCAGGTACTCGACAGGCCCGCGGGTGATCGGCGAGCGGGTGTCGTCGTCTTCGATGCCCAGCACGATGTGGGCAAGAGTGCGGCCCAGCAGGGCGGACTGCGCCACACCGCTGCCGGACAGGCCGGTGGCGTAGTGCACGGTTCCGTGGTCGCCGAGCTTGCCGATGAACGGGAAGTGGCCGGGCGAACGGTCGACCGGCCCGCTCCAGCCGTGCGTGATGCGGGCGTCGGCCAGATCCGGGAACCACCGCCGCAGGTCGCGTTCGATGGACCGCAGCGTCCGCGGGTCGTGCCACAGCGCAGGCTGCACCTGCCCCGCGCGCCCGAGGGGCCCCCCGCCTCGGCCGAACAGCAGCCGACCATCCGGGGTGACCTGCATGTAGTGGACCGACATCCGCAGATCGCCAATGCCTTCGCCGTTGCCGAAGGGACGTGAGAGCAGCCGTTCCCCCAACGGCTCGGTCACCACGATCGAGCTGCCGATCGGCACGATGGCTCGGCGCAGCTCGGGGATGCTGGCCATCCACGCCCCCGTCGCGAGCACAACCCGTTCAGCGAGTACCGACCCCGCTGGGGTCCCGACGCGCGCCGGGTAGCCGCGATCCAGCGAGATCATCGGCGTGCCCTCGTAGATCGTGGCCCCCAACTTGAGGGCGACGCGCCGCAGTCCGCGGGCGAGTAACGCGGGCTGCAGGGTGGCGCCGTCGGTCTGGGAAACCCCCGCCAGCGGAAGGGGAGACCCGGTGCGGCGCCGCAGTTCTTGGCCGTCGACCTCGACGTAGTACTTCGACCGCCCCAGCTGTTGGCACGCGTCGAGCGCGGACTGCCACTTGCCCATCTGGACGTCGGTGGTGGCGGCTTTGGTCGCCCCCTGCCGACGCAGGTCGCACTCGATGCCGTAGGTGTCGCACACCTCGCCGATCCGGTCGATGGCCCACGCGGAGCGCTCGGCCAGCCGGCACGCCTCCTCGACCCCGAAGCGGCGCACGAGCACGTCGAGCTCGTCGTGCCATCCGGTTGCCCAGCCGCCGTTGCGTCCGCTCGCGCCGAACCCGCACGACTGGGCTTCGAGCAGGACGACCCTGGTTTCCGGTGCATTCTCGAGGATGTCGATCGCGGTCCACAGCCCGAGGTAGCCGCCGCCGACGATGACCACGTCCGCGGTGATGTTGCCGCTCAGAGGTGGGCAGGCCGGCTGATCATCGGCCTCCATGGCCTGTTCGAGCCAGTAAACCGTCCCGCTGGCGGGAATCTTGTCCTTCATGTCTCTCTCGCAGTCGGTCGGTCAGCGCGCGGCGAACGCCGATTTGTCAACGATGTTGAGCAGGGGCTGTCCGGCGGACCAGCGTTCGAGGTTCGTGACGAACAACTCGATCGACCGTCGCTCCCAACCCACGGCGTCTCCGGCCATGTGCGGCGAGACCATGACGTTGTCCATCGCCCAGAAAGGGTGATCCGCGGGCAGCGGCTCCTGGTCGAACACGTCGAGCGCAGCCCCGCCGAGCCTGCCCGCCCGCAGCTCGGCGATGAAGGCGTCCTCGTCGATCAGGGGGCCGCGTCCGACGTTGATGACTCGAGCTCCGGGTCGGAGCCGCCCGAGGACGTCGGCGTCGATGATGCCCCGCGTATCAGCAGTGAGCGGCAGCGCGACCACCAGGTCGTCGGCCTGGGGCAGAAGCGCGTTCAGCTCACCGATCCCGCGCACCTCGCCGAGTACCTCGTCTGTGCGCGAGGTCCGTCCGACAACGTCGACGGTGATGCCGGCCCCCCGCAGCAATGACGCGATTTCGCGGCCGACCGCTCCCGGACCGACCAGAAGCACCCGTCGCGACCGCAGCGACTCGGTCGGGCGCTTGTCCCACCGGGCCGCGCGCTGCGCGTCCACGGTTCCGCCGAGGTCCTTGGCGAAGTACAGCAGCATCGCCAGGACGTACTCGGCCATCGGCGGCTCGAAAACACCGCGGGTGTTGGTGACGACCGTGGACGTGGTCGCGAGTTCGGGGGTGACGATGGCGTCCACACCGACGCTGTTGGCGTGGACCCACTGGATGCCGCCCATGCCCACGGTCCGCAGCAAGGGGTTGCCGAAACCCCACTGGAAGGCGACGGTGGCGGACTTATGGGCAACTTTCAGGTCTTCCTCGTTGTCGACGACCGTCACGTCCGCGACGGCATCGATGAGGGAGAGTTCGGACGGTAGTTCTTCGCCGGGGTTGGCCACGACGATCACGGAAGGTGACATGCTCATGCTGCCTCTGTCGTTGGGAGGGGGCGTCTCATCAGGACTTCGTGGCGTCGGCGAAGGCTTCCAGGAACCGGTCGACATCGGCGTCGTCGAAGACCAGCGGCGGCCGGATCTTCAGGACGTTGCCGTACTTGCCCGCCGCGGAAATAAGAACGTTGCGCTCACGCATCCCGTTGACCACCGCGGCTGCGCGAGCACCGTCGGGTCGGCCGCTTTCGCGGTCGGTGACGAAGTCGACTCCGATGAACAGGCCGGCTCCGCGCACCTCGAGCACGTCGTCCTGGTCGGCTGTGATCTTGCGCAGCTCGTCGACCAGCCGCTCCCCCTGCTTGCGCGCGTTGCCGATGAGGTCCTCCGTCTCGACGACGTCCATGACGGCCGCGCCTGCGGCGATCGACACGGAGTTACCGCCGAAGGTGTTGAAGTACCGGACCTCCCTGCCGAACTCCTCGGTCAGTTCCGGTTGGAACACCGCGCCCGCGATGGGGATGCCGTTGCCCATCGGTTTTCCGATGGTGACGATGTCCGGGACGATTCCGTGCCTGCGGAAGCCCCACCAGTCCGCGCCGGTCCGACCGAACCCGGGCTGCACCTCGTCGGCGATGTAGAGCCCGCCTGCCCGGTGCACCGCCTCGACCACCGGCTGCAGGAATCCCGCCGGGTCGGCGAAAACGCCGTCGCTGGAGAAGATGCTGTCGGCGATGAAGGCAGCGACCCCGTAGCCGTGTTCCTTCAGGTCCTCCGCCGCGGCCCGGACCTGCTCGGCCAGGAACGCCCCGAGGTCACCATCAGCGATGTGCCGGAGCCTGTCGGGGGCGGGAATGGTCCGCACGTGCTCGCCCAGCGGCGATGCGGTACCGAGGCTGGGCGAGAACTCCGACACCGCGATGGTCAGGCCGTGGTAGGCGGTTTCGGTCACGATCATGCCGGTGTTGCCGGTGACTCGGCGGGCGAGCCGGACGGCCAGGTCGTTCGCCTCCGACCCGCTGCAGGTGAACGTGACCTCCTTGAGCTCGTCGGGGAAGGTCGCGGTCAGCCGCTCCGCGTAACTGACGAGGGAGTCCTGCACGTAGCGGGTGTTGGTGTTGAGCGTCTGCATCTGCCGGTGCACCGCCTCGACCACGTGCGGGTGGCAGTGGCCCACCGACGGCACGTTGTTGTAGGCGTCGAGGTAGTCGGTGCCGTCAGGGCCGAACAGGTGGGCCCCGCGCCCGCTGACGATCTCCAGCGGATCGCGGTAGAACAGGCGGTAGCCGGGTCCGAGGACGTTCTCCCGACGCTCGATCTTCGAGCGCAGTTCGGCGGGCATCTCGGAGAGCGAGGCGGGATCGAACGCGTTGTGCATCGTCTGACGGGCAGTCATGTGGGTGATCTCCCTGATTCGTCGAACGGCTTAGCAGGTGTGGGCGGACAGCAGGCGCGCCACGTCGCGCCGATCTGTCGAGGCAGCCACCGCAAGGTGGATCCAGTCGTGGCTCGCGTGGGACATCACGTACTCCTGGCGGTCCGGTGACTGCTCCGCACGCCATTCCGCGACGAGAGCGCGCAGGGCGAGCCGGGCCAGGCCGGCGATGCGCAACGTTGCGAGTTCGGTGTCGTCGAGGGCACGCTCGGCGCGGTAGCCGCGGATGAACGCCGCTGCCGCGGCCCATGGATCGTGTTCATCGCGGCCGATCTGGTTGGCCGTCATGACCGCGATGTCGAACACCGTGGTGGTCCGGACGGTGTCGCCGAAGTCGATCACACCCGTGATGAAGGGGGACGCGCCCGGCTCGACAACGACGTTGTACGGGCTGTAGTCGCCGTGCACGACCTGGCGGCGCAGCGTGCCGAGCACGGGGACCACTTCCTGCTCGAACTCGTCCATCACGCGCTCGGCCAGCGAGCGATGGCCCGGATCGCGGACGCTGTCGAGCAGCCGCCGGAGCCGGTGGAAGTGCGCGAGATCCCACAGCAGCAGCCGCTCCTCGCGCGGGTGGTCGAACTCCGCTAGGGTGCTGCCGATCTTGGCGAGCATAGCTCCGGCGTCGCCGAGCTGCGCTGCGGAGGGCTGAGCATCGGCCAGCAGCGTGCCGGGGACGAAGTCGAAAACGCGCAACGTCCGCGACGGCGCCTGGTCCGTCTCCAGCTCGACCGCCACTCCTCCAGCGCGCGTCCGCACCAGCCGCTGCACCGGCAGTTCGGGTGCGACCTCTTCGAGGTGCAACAACGCCGAGGTCTGCAGGTCGACGATGTCGGCCGCCTCAGACGAGGGCGAGACCTTCACCAGGTACGGCCGTCCCCCTGCCTCCAGTCGGAAGGTGTCGTCCTTCTCGGTCGCGATCGGGATCAGGCCCCCGGACAAACCGTAGTCGCGTCCGAGCACGTCCGACACGACCGAGACCTGGATCGGCTCCTCACTACCGGCGATTCCGGTCTCGGCAGCGACCTCATCCAGGAAATCGTCGACTCTCAAGGCAAACCTCCCTCAGTGCGTCCGGATCGCACCCTGCGGGCGCAACGACACTGAGCATATCGCAGATTGTTGACAACTTACCGGTGACATTCGACATTTTTGGATCGCTCAGTCAACCTGCGGGGCGTCCGCTGTCTCTGCGGTCCTCGTCGACTCGTGGCGGTAGAACTCGACGTGTTCGGGTTTCATGGGAGTTCGTCCGAGGATGTCGTCGGCCGCCTTCTCCGCCGTCATCAGCACCGGGGCGTAGAGATTGGCGTTCGGGATGATCGGGAAGACCGAGGCGTCGACCACGCGCAAACCCTCGACACCGTGCACGCGCAGCCCGTGCGGGTCCACCACCGCGTCCTCACCGATGCCCATCTTCGCCGTCCCACACGGGTGGTAGGAGGTTTCAGCGTCGCGCGCGACGTAGTCGAGGATCTCCTCGTCAGTGCGCACGTTCGGTCCCGGCTGGATCTCGCCGCCGTTGAACGGCGCGAACGCCGGCTGGTTGAGCAGCTCCCTGGTCAGACGAACGCCGTCGATCCACTCCCGACGGTCCTGCTCGGTCGACAGGTAGTTGAAGGTCAAGGCCGGAGCCGCCGTCGGATCCGCCGACTTCAACGCGAGATGCCCGCGCGCCTGCGGAGTTTGGGGAGCCAGGTTGATCTGGTAAGCGTGGTCGGTCGGTGCGGGGGTCCCGTCGTTGCGAACACCCAGCGGCAACATCGTCATCTGCAGGTTGGGCATCGACACTTCATCGTTGGAGCGGACGAAACCACCGGCCTCGAAATGGTTGGTCGAGGCGGTCCCCGAGCGATGCAGCAGCCAATCAGCCGCGATCTTCGGGAACGCCCTGCGCTTGAGCTTCGGCAGGATCGACACCGGCTGGCTGCAGGAGTACATCACGAAGGCCTCGAGGTGATCCTGCATGTTCTGCCCGACCCCAGGCAGGTGATGGGTCACCGGGATGCCCAACCGGGACAGCTCGGCCGAGTCTCCGATCCCGGACAGCATCAGCAGCTGCGGCGAGTTGAACGCACCGCCCGCCAGGATCACCTCATCGGCTTCCACCAAGCGTCGACCGTCGCGGCGCGAAGCCATCTCGATGCCGATCGCACGCGTGCCCTGGAAGACGACCCGGGTCACCAGCGCACCTGTGACCACGTCAAGATTGCGGCGGTGGCGGATCGGGTCGACATAGGCGCGCGCCGCAGAGTAGCGCTCCCCTCCTGAGATGTTGCGCTCGAACGGCCCGAAACCCTCCTGCCGGTAGCCGTTGAAGTCGTCGGTGAGGTGGTAGCCCGCCTGGCTCGCCGCTTCGAACAGGGCACCGAACAGCGGATTGCTGGCAGGGCTGCGCTCGATCGGAGTCGGTCCCGACCGACCGCGGAACGGGTCGTCCGGATCCGCGCTCTGGTGGCGCTCGAGGCGCTTGAAATAGGGCAGGCAGTGCGCGTAATCCCAGGTGTGCATGCCCGGATCAACAGCCCACTCGTCGTAGTTGAGCGGGTTGGCACGCTGGTAGAACATGCCGTTGATCGAGCTGGAGCCGCCCATCAGCTTGCCGCGGTAGTGCTCGATCCTGCGGTTGCCGAGCCACGGCTCGGGCTCGGACTGGTAGCCCCAGTCGTAGAACCGGTTGCCCAGGACGAACAGGAACGCCGCGGGTACCCGGACCGGGTAGTCGAACCGGGAGCTGCGGTGCCCGGCCTCGACTACCAGGACCGAGGCTCGCTCATCGGCTGACAGGCGGTTGGCGAGAACGCAACCGGCCGAACCGCCACCGACGATGATGTAGTCGTACTTGCGCTTTTTCATGAATCTCTTCCAGTTTCGCGGATCCGAGTGACAGACCGGGGTTCTCCGGCCCCAGGGCCGGCAAGCTGATCAGAGCTCCTGGCAGCCGATCCTGCGGTACACCTCAGGGCCGCGACTGCGCAGCCGCAGAGCTGCAAGGACACCGGCGACCACCACGAGGAAGGTCAACACGATGAGTCCCGCCGCCAGACCCCCGGTGACACCGCTCAGGGTCTCGAAGTTGACGGTCGCCAGGTAGACCACGGTGGCGAGGCCGAGAGCCGCGACGGTCGGCAACACCGCGGTCTGCCAGATCGAGACACCGGTGGCCGAGTGCCGCCGGAAGTAGACGACCACGGCGACGACCGCCAAGAACATCAGGACGAGGATGGAGTAGCTCCCCACTCCCGCCACGTAGCCGTACAGGCTCATCGGATCCATCCCGCTGAGGGCCGACGGGATGGCTCCGGCGAGCAGTGCGCCCGTGACGGCCATCGAGGCGACGTGCGGCGAACGGTGTCGGGGATGGGTCGAACCGAACCTCGCGGGCAGGACCGCGTCATGCCCGAGCGAGTAGAGGTAGCGCGAGAGCATGTTCTGCACGGCGACCATCGACGCCAGTACCGAGGTGGTCAGCAGGACCGCCCCGACGTCTACGAACACATCACCGAGGTACTGGCGGAGGGCCCCGGTGAGCAGTGCAGCCGGGTCGTCGCCGGCGATTGCCACCGCCCGGTCGGCCCCGTAGGCGAGCATGATCATCAGCGTTGAGACCGTGTAGAAGACGCCGATCAACCCGACCGAGAGGTACATGGCCCGCGGGATCGTCCGCTCTGGATTCCGAGCCTCCTCGCGGTAGATCGCAGTCGACTCGAAACCGAGGAAGGACAGGACGCCGAACAGGATCGCCACCCCAACCGAACCGCTGGAGAACGCCGACAAGCTGAGCGGTTCGAGCGAAAGCCCCTCGGCACCACCGTGGCCGGCGATCGCGACGTCGAGGATCACGACGATGACGACCTCGAGCACCATCACGACGACGAGCACCTTCGCCGACAGCTCGATGTTGAGGTAGCCCAGCACGCCGCACAGCAGAATGCCGACGAACTCGAAGGCATACCAAGGGATGCTGGGGCCGCCGAGCTCGGCAACCAGGCGCGACGATGCCGAGCCCAGGAACGCGAAGCTCGCGACGGCGATCAACCAGTACGAGTAGATCGCGAGCAAAGCACTCCCCAACCCGAGAGGCCGCCCGAGACCAGCGGTGACGTAGGCGTAGAACGCCCCCGGGTTCTGGATCTGCTTCGACATCGCAGCCAGACCCGCGGCGAAGAACAGCAGCAACAGGGTCGCCGCCACGAATGCTCCCGGAGCGCCCGATCCGTTGAAGCTGATCACCAACGGCACGAGGCCGGAAACCGTGGCCAAGGGCGCCGCGAAAGCCAGAACGGTGAACACCAGTTCCGCTGTTCCCATTCTCCCCGTGAGACTGTCGCGCGCAGGCCGCCGCTCACCCTCCGGGGCCCGCGAGGATCTCGGCAGAACCTCGTTCCTCGCTTCCAGACCAGACATCGGGCCATCTCCTCTGCTCGGATTCCCCGTGGGGAGCCGGTAAGTCGGGCAGAGCTATCAGCGGGGTGCGCGGTCACCAGTCCGTGCACGCAGACCGAGACGCGTCCCGCTGACGCGTGATGCAACTTACAGGCGACTTGGCAGATTGTAAACAATCTTCGACTTACAACTTGCTTCCTGCTGGCGGCAGCATGAACCGCGGATCGCCATCTGAGCAGCTCAAAGCCCTTGCGGAAAGCGGTGCCGTCTCGTAGGTTGTCAACAACCTACGATCTGCACTTCTCTTTCGCGGTGCGGAACCTCGGTCGGCATCGTCGGCAGAGGTGCGGATCCACGCACCGGAAAGCCGTCGACAGGGAGCCTCATCCATGACGTCGCCCGCCTCATCCACTTCCACCAGCACGGTCACGAGCTCGGAGGTCCTGCGGGTCATCAACCCCGCCGACGGAACTCTGCTCCAGGAGGTGCCCTCCTCGGTCGGAGTCGACGACGCCGTGGCCGCGGCCACCGCCGCGCTGCCCACCTGGGGCGGCCTGACACCGCAGGCACGAGGGCAATACGTGGAAGCCCTCGCCGATCTCATCGAGAAGCACGGGACCGAACTGTTCACGCTCGAATCCCGCAACGTCGGCAAGCCGATCAGCGCCGCGCTCGAGGAGATCGAACCCACCGCCGACGCCTTGCGCTACTCCGCCGGAGCGGCGCGAAACCCTCACGGCCCGGCCGCCGGCGAATACGCCCCCGGGTCGTTGTCCTACCTCCGCAGGGAACCGGTGGGTGTGGTCGGACTGATCTGCCCGTGGAACTTCCCGCTGTTGGAAGGCATTTTCAAGCTCGCGCCCGCCCTCGCCGCGGGCAACACCGTCGTGCTCAAACCTTCCGAGCTCACTCCCCTGACCACCCTGCGCTTCGCCGAACTGGCCGCGGAAGTCCTGCCTCCCGGCGTGCTGAACATCGTGGTGGGCGACGGGCGGATCGGCGCGGAGCTGGTCGCCCACCCCGGCGTCGGACTGGTCTCGCTCACCGGTGACACCTCCACGGGCGTCAAAGTCGCTGCTGGAGCATCGACTCGGCTCAAGCGCGTCCACCTCGAACTCGGGGGCAAGGCCCCGGCGCTGGTCTGCGCCGACGCCGACCTCGACGCGGCGGTCGACGCCCTGGTGGGCGCCGGTTTCAGCAACACCGGCCAGGACTGCACCGCTGCGTGCCGAGTGATCGTCAGCGACCGGATCGCCGACGCGTTCGTCGAGGCCTACGTCAAGCGCACCACCGAACTGATCGTCGGCGACCCCGCTGATGCGGCCACCACGATGGGACCGCTGGTCTCGGAGAAGCAGCTCCAGCGCGTGACCGACATGGTGCAGCGCGCCCGCGAGGACGGAGCCGCGGTCCTGCGCGGCGGCGAGCGGCTGGACCGGCCCGGCTGGTTCTACGCGCCCACCGTGCTGACCAACGTCGCCCAGGACTCCGAGATCGTGCAGCGCGAGGTCTTCGGCCCGGTCGTCACGATCCAACGAGCCGCCACCGACGACGACCTGCTCCGCATGGGCAACGATGTCGACTACGGGCTGGCCGCCAGCGTCTGGACGCGCGACCTCGAGCGCGCCCACCACCTGGCCAACTCGCTGCAGTTCGGCACCGCCTGGGTCAACCAGCACCAGGTCACCGTGCCGGAGATGCCCTTCGGAGGATTCGGAATGTCGGGCTACGGAAAGACCCTGTCGGCGATGTCCATCGAGGACTTCACCCAAACCAAGCACGTCATGATCCGGCCTCCGATTATTATCGCCCCGACCGCAGGAAGCACGACCACCTGCTCGGCCGTCACGACCGACAACTGCCACGCGCTGGCGGCAGCTTCTCGCGGACGACCGGCTCCGCCCGCCCGGTTGCCGAAGTGCTGCGGAAGGCCGGCAACCGCTCGATGAACAACGCCATCCCTGCTGCGATCACCAACAGAGAACCCATCAGCAGCAGTCCCGCACGGCCATCTCCGGTCACATCGGTGAGCGCGCCGTAGACGTACGGGCCGAAGAATCCGCCGATGTTGCCCACCGAGTTGACCAGCGCGAGCACCGCCGCGGCCATGATGCCGAAGAACATCTCCGTCTGGTACTGGTAGAACAGCGGAAACGCGGCCTCCAGACCCGCGCAGCTCACGCAGACAGCGAGCAAGGCGATCCACCCGTTGTCGGCGCTCGCCGCGGTGCAGAGCCCGAGGGCCGCCGCGAACAAGCACCCGACGAGATGCGCTCGCCGGTGCCCGAACACGCGGGTGGACCGGCCCACCGCGAGGATGGCGCCGAGGCTGACCGTCCACGGGATCGCCGAGATCAACCCGCTCGCGACCTCGCCGCTGCCGAAGTCATCGGCGACGATCTGCGGCAGGTAGTAGGTAATCGTCCAGAACCCGACGATCACGCAGAAGAACATCAGTGACAGGTACCACGCACTGCCGCTGGTCAACGCCTTGAGCAGTTTTCGGCCTTCCCCGAGCGACGCGACCTCCTCGTCCGGCTCGGCCAGGTCCAGCTCCACACGACCCGCCAGGTAGGCGCGGTCGCCTTCGCTCAACCAGCGCGCCTTCGCGGGCCGATCAGGCAGTGCGGCGATGATCGCGACGCCCACGGCGACGGCCAGCAGTCCCTCGGCGACGAACACCCACCGCCAACTCGACTCGGTGCCGACGCTGTTGAATCCCGCCAGCAGCAACGCCGTGACGATCGAACCGACGCCCAGCGCCACGGGCTCGGTCAGCTGGTAGACCGAGTACGGACGCGAGCGGACGCGCCGCGGGTACCAGTAGGTGATGTAGAGGAGGACGCCGGGGATGAGCCCGGCCTCCGCGGCTCCGAGGATTGCTCGGGCGACGTAGAAGTGCCACGCTTCCTGCACGAATGCAGACAGGATCGACACCAGCCCGAAGCTGATCACGATCCTGGCGATCCACGTGCGCCCGCCGAACCGGTGCAAGGCGACATTGCTCGGCACCTGCAGGAACACGTAACCGAGGTAGAAGATTCCTACTGCGAAGCCAAATGCCTCCGCGCTGAGATGCAGGTCTGCTTGCAAGGATTCCGCGACGACACCGATATTGGCGCGATCGAGGAACGAGACGAATACCGCAGCGCACAGCAACGGCATGATCCGTGCGGTGACTCGTCGCGCGATCCGATCCTCGCGATCTTCTTGGACAGCGTTCGACATCGGGGTAAGCCCCTACATGAGAAGTGAGCGAACGAAACGAGCGAGTGCACGAATCGGCCCAAGCTCCGAGGTGACACCAGAGGCCGTCTTAAGACCGCCCGATGTGGATCCACAACGGAAGAATCAGTCATCGAACACTAATTGCGCGGCGCTTGCGGTGTTGGTGCCACTCTGGCTTGACACAAAGGTCAGCGGTCGCGCTCCCCGCGCTCGAAACGCGAGGAGCGCGACCGCTCTGCCCCACCGAACCCCAGGACGGGCGAAACACCCGCCGGGGGAATTGACGTGTGGTGTTTGCTCCTAGAAGTGCACCACGAACCGAGGCACCTCTCCTGAGGCACTGCCTCAGCGAAGGCGGAACTTCTCGGCGAGCTGCCGCATCCCGTCCTTGACTCGCGGCATGGTCCCTTCGGGATCGGAGACCGGGCTGCCGTGCGCACCGGCGATGAGGCGCGTCGGGTAGTCGACCTCGATGAGCCGGTTCAGCTGCTCGATCTTCGGTTCCAGAGTCTTCATCCTGGACCAGTAGAGCGCGTACTCGAGGAACTGCCCGCTGAGCTCACCGATCGGCAACTCATCGATCTCCTCGACGAACCGACCGCAGTGCTCCTCACCGTGGTAGTGACCGAATCCCATGCCGTCGCCGGAGAACAGGACCTGCTCCTGCGTGTCGTAACCCCACAACGAGTTGGGGAGGTCCCGAAAGACGGCGTCGACGAACACGAACCTGCGGTCACCGAGGTCGATCGAGTCCCCGACTGTCGTCTCAACCATGCGGTCCACGTGCTGCGGGAAGATCAGGTGCAGGTCCCGCATGTCACCGATCGCTTCAGCGTCCGGGTAGCGGTCCAACAGGCGACCGAGATTCCCGCAGTGCGTCACCTCCGGGTGCGTCGGGAAGACCCAGCGCAGCGGAGCAACGCCCTGCTCGAACAACTTGTCGAGTTGCGCCCGCTCGACGTCCCAGTCCTTCGGGTGCCCGGTGTCGATGAGGACGCTGCCCTGCGTCCCCGCGACCAGGAACGTCGCGGTGTAGGAGTGTTCCAGCTTCTGCGGCGCCGGCCAGAGCATGCAATCACCGAGCCAGTACACGCCCGATGCGATCTCACGCGGCAGGACGCGCCCAGCCGTGTTCTCCGGGTCCTGGACATCAATGGCGTAACTGGCCGTCATGCGACGTTCTCCTTCTCTCCGAGCTGGCGCAGCGCGTCATCGACCATGTCGTAGTGGCGCTTGACCAGATTCCGACCCTTGATGACGCAGCCGACGGTCGGAGCGATCGCCTCCACGTCGTAGGTCGTGAACACGTCGCGGAGGAAGCTCCGCAGCGGGGCGGTGTTGGCCCCCTGCAACCAATCGAACTTCTCCATGAAGTGGTTCATGACCTCGTCGGGCGTCGTGCGGTCGCTCTCCTCGGTCACGATCTGCATACCCGGCTTCGGCGCGAGAACGTGCGAGAACGAGTCCGAGGTGAACAACGTCTTCGTGGCCGAGTCGAAAACCCACACGCAGGCGAGCAGCTTGAGCCGAGCATCGATCAGCGACAGCGTGTGACCGGGGATGACCTCCAGTTCACTGCCCTTCCGGTAGACGAGCGCCTCGAACTCCGGAAGCGGGGTCTCGTCGCGGAAGGCCACCCAGTCCTGCGGCGGGAACATCAGCTCCGAGTAGACGCGCTTGACCGTGAAGTTCCGAACGAGCAACTCGGCGTTGCCCATGCTGTCGAACTCCACCGGGCGCGTCAGCAGGATCGTCACCTGCTCGACGCCGAGCGATTTCAGCTGCTGGACCAGCGCTTCGCCGAACACCGGCAGAGTCGTGTCGATGACCAACCCGTGATTGCCATCGACGATCACGAAGGCGTTCAGCGCAGCAAACCCCGCCGAGCCTCGTGGCACCCAGCTGATTCGCCCGTTGTGCGAGACCGTCCCGCCGAGGACGTGCAGCGTGCCGTCCACGAGCGGAGACGCTGAAGGAAGTGAATCAACTCTCATATCAAAGCAACCTAGGCATGCGAGAGTAGATTGTCAACAATAATCCGTCGACGATCTACGTCTATTTCGTTTGCGGCTCAGACGATTCGCCAGAGCCGGCGGCACCGATGCTGCCGCGTCTGCGGCCACGTGGCTGACCACGAGCGGCAGACGATGTTCGGCCCCGCCCAGAGCGACTGGGCGGGGCCGACACCATTGGCAACGAAGCGAAATCAGGTAGCCGTCCATCCACCGTCCACGGCAAGGACCTGCCCGTTGACGTACGACGCGCCCTCGCCGGCCAGGAACTCCACCACGGACGCGATCTCATCAGGATCGGCGGTACGTCTCGCCGGAACGAGGAAGTCTTTGATCTCCTGCCGGGCCACACCCATGCCGCGGTTCTGGTCAACTTCGGGACCGAGCACTTCACGGGAGTTCTCCCGGAGATTGGTCTGCGTCAAGCCCGGTGCGACCACATTGGCGGTCACGCCGTGCGAGCCGACGTCGATCGCCAATCTCCGTGTCATCCCTTCGATCCCCGCTTTGGAAGCCGCATAGGCCAACCCGTCGGCGGCACCTCGTTGTCCGGCGATGGAACCGATGTTGATGATCCGTCCCGAACCTTGAGGGATCATGCGCTTGGCCGCTGAGCGAGCACCGTTGAAGCACCCGGTGAGGTTGACGTCGATCACCTTTCGCCAGAGTTGCGAGGTCGTCTCCTCGATTCCCGCATAGCCGTCGAAGATGCCTGCATTGCTCACGAAAACGTCCAGGTGGCCAACGGTGTCGACCACTTCCTGAGCCAGTCCGTCGACAGACTCGGCATCAGCCGTATCGATCTCCCTGAGGAAGACCGAGCAAGCGAACCCGGCAAGTTCGTCACCAACCTCGGTCAACCGCTTCCCTGAGATGTCCGCCAGGAAGACCACGTCGGTTGCCCGCGCGAACCGCCGCGCGATTGCGTGGCCGATTCCCGAACCTGCTCCTGTGACCACGACGCCGCGTCGTTCCACGATGTCCCACCCTCCAACTAGATCGTTCGCCGAAGCACTCCCGGCACGCACGAACCGTCCACCACGCGGTCGCCAACCACGTCGGTGCGGGCGACCCGCGGCGTGGTCTTCCCACGTCGCGGACCGCCCGCACCGGTCGTCAACACCTCCTTGATCGGCGATTAGAACAACGCTCACCCAAGTGCGGGTTCACGTGTTCGGCTGAGATCGGAACGCTCGATCAACGCCGAGCGCCGATGGACCTAGTTCTCCGAACCCGTCACCGGATGCCTTCCGGAGCACGCTGATCAGGGCCCCGATGAACGGAGAGGAGGCATTTCCCCTTCCGTCCCGGAGCGTCTGGTCGTACTTCAGCGCCGCTGCGAGATAGACATCGATGGACGCTTGATCCGTCTCATGCGCTCCTTTCGATAGACGGGCAACCGACTCGTGCAGGCTCTTCGCGAGGAGGTCGACCGCGGGTTCGACGGCTGCCGCGATGGCGTCCCAGCTCGCTCCGGAGTCGGCAGCAGTGCGCGCCAGTTGCGCGAAAGCAGCGTGCGCAGCCATGCAGAAGGCGCCGGGAAAGCCGGCTTCCATCACATTGGCGAGCCCGACTTCGGCGCCGAGGAAACAACTAGCCCCACCGAGAGTCCGCAGAACCGATCGCGACTCGAGGTAGACCGACTCGCGGCCGCTGCACGCGATCACGGTTCCGGGATCGCCGATCATCGAAGGCGTGGCCCAGATACTTCCCTCGAGGTAGTCCCCTCCCCTCTGGTTGATAAACTGCGCGAATCTGGTCGCCTCGGTCACCGTGCCGGTGATCAGATTGACGAAGGTCGTTCCCTCGAAGGCCGAAGCCGGCACCTCGGCCAGAACGGCCTCGGCGGCTTCGTAGTCGGCAAGCACGAGGAGGACCGTCCGGCTGACAGCTACGGCCGACCCGGCACTGCCGGCGCGGTGGACGCCGAACGGAGCCAATCGGTCGACCCGTGCTGCATTCCGATTCCAAGCCCAGGTGAAGCGGGAGCCGGCCAGGACTCGCGCGATCTTCGAGCCCATGTTCCCGCAACCGATGACGGACACGCACTTGTCTGGAACGGACATGGCTCTACTTCCTCTCCAGACGGTGTGACGTGCTCGGCCTTCACCTCAGCCTTGCTGACGTCCGATCCGCTGATACGCCTGCGGCCGCTGGCTGCGAAGGACGGTCGCCAGCAGGACTCCCGCTACCACGACGGCAAAGGTCAGCAGGACGAGCAGGATGCTCAACACACCCGTGAGCTCGGTCATGTGCTCAAAGTTCAACGTCGCCAGAACAACAACAGCACCCAGGCCGAGTGTCGCGATAACCGGAATGACAGCCGTTTGCCATACCGACATTCCCTGCGCGCCCTGGCGACGGAAGTAGGCGACGACCGCGATGCTGGCCATCAGCATCAGCACCGTGATCGCGTAGATGCCGACCCCTGAGATGTGGGCGTAGACCATCATCTCGTCCCCTTCTGCGAAAGCGAAGGGCACAGAGCCGATCAGGATCGCCACCGTCACGATCACCGAGGCCACGGCAGGTGAACGGTGCCGGGGATGCGTCGATCCGAGCCGCTTAGGCAGCACACCGTCCTGGCCGAAAGAGTAGAGGTAGCGCGACAGCATGTTCTGCACGGCGAGCATCGAAGCGAAGACGGAGGTGGCCAGCAGGATTCCCACGATGTCAACGGCTACCGGCCCGAGGTTCGAGGCCACCGCCGCGGTGAACATTGCGGACGGATCCTCGTTCGCGATCGACACCGCCTTCTCCTGCCCGAAGGCCAAGACCAGCATCAGCGCACTCACGACGTAGAAGATCCCGATCGACAGGACGGATACCCACATCGCGCGCGGGATGGTCTTCTCCGGGTTCCGGGCCTCCTCGCGGTAGATCGCGGTCGATTCGAATCCGAGGAAGCAGAATGCGGCGAACAGGACTCCGACCCCGACATTTCCGCTAAGGAAGGCGTTCACCCCGAGGGGTGCCAGGGAGAACCCCTCTGCACCTCCGCTGGCACCGACCACCAGGTCGAAAACCACCACGATGAGCACCTCGAGCACCATCACGGTCGACAGCACCTTCGCCGACAGCTCGATGTTGAGGTAACCGAACACGCCAATGATCACCAGAGCCACCCACTGGCACACGTACCAGGGGACCTCGGGACCGCCGAGCTCGACGACCATGCGCGAGATCGCTGAACCGAGAAACACGTAACAAGCGACCGCGATCAGCCAGTAGGAGAAGATCGCCAGCATTCCGCCGCCGAGACCGAGTCGACGTCCGAGGCCGGCGGTGATGTAGGCGTAGAATCCACCGGCATTGGGCACCTTTCGAGCCATGGCACCCAGCGCAATCGCAAAGAGCAACAGCATGGTGGTCGCGACCGCGTAGCTGACCGGAGCTCCAGCACCTCCGTACATGATCACGATGGGAAATACTCCGGATACCGTTGCCAGCGGCGCGGCGAACGCCAGGACGGCGAGAACGAGTTCCGCAGTGCCCATGCGTCCCCTGAGCCCACTCACGGCACCAGGCTCATCAACCGAACGCGATGGGCGGCCAGATGGCTCCATGTTCTCACGCGTCTCTACATCCGACATGTGCAGTCTCCTCTTGTCCGGATAGCACGGGCTCATCGCGACCGGCGGAGACGAGGGAGCTCGCCCTGAGGCTGATCGCGCTTCCAGCTCGCTCTCCGACCGGAATCGGACCGGCACTGCCGACTGCCGTCGTGCCACCCATCGGCCAATTTCTGCTCTCACAGCCCTCCCGGGCCTCGCAGAACGAGCCAGAGGGGTGAGTGCGAAGCGCTGGGCACTTCCCGCCGCCTCCACCTGGCTGCGCTACTGCGCTAACGAGTGGCGTACGTTACACCGGCAGTTCGCTGATTGTAAACAATCTTCCGTAAACAACTTATTACTGCGTACTTATCACGCTCAGTGACCTCACCCGCGCGATGGTTCGACCTATACGGAAGGTTTGCGCAGGTCGTGTCAGCCTGTTACGCATGGCGGCCGACGAGGGGAAACATTGTGGTCAACACTGTCGGTGTCCATGCTGCGACGTCCACTCAGCGCCACCCGCGGGATGCAAATTTGACGGCGACAACCTGCGGTCCGAGCGCTCGGACATCTCGGCGCTCGCGACGGTGCCAAGATCACGTGCTGGATCAACCGCAATCCGGCTGCGGGAGTCGGGGTTCAGCTACCTCGAGGCCACCCATCGCGGACGCGATCCGGGGGGATGAGCTCCTGCTTCGCGAGAACACCGCGAGGGCACTCACCTACCCGGCACCTCTTTGTCCAGAGAGGACAACTATCCGGAAATTCCCAGCCTCACCGATCCAGGATACCGACCTCTCGCTTGTGGACGAACGAAACGAGTTGCTGTCGCGCACGATGGGAGCAGGAGAATGCCAGGACGCTACGTCCTCTCGGGGAAGGAAGTGAGGCGCTGGATGGCGTCGAGGGTCAGTTGGCGGTCATGCGCACCGGTTCCGAGGGCACGGTGGATCGTCAGCCCTTCGATGAGCGCATCGAGCTCACGGGCCGTTTCTGGGGCGAAGTGGCGCGCCAGGGCCCCTTGGCTGCGCTGCATCCACTCGGTGATCAGTTCTCGGTAGGCCGGTTCGCGAGCCGCGAGGGCGTACAGCTCGTGGGTGAGTACCAGGTCGTGATGGGTGGCGAACAAGTCTTCGTGAACGATGTCGGCCACCGCCTCGCGAGCTTCCTCCAGGTCACGCGCCGCAGCGAGTCGTCGTTCGAACTTGGCGATGACCGCGTACGTGAAGCGACTGAACGCCTCTCGCAGCAACTCGTCCATGCTGGCGAAGTGGTAGGTCATCGATCCCAGCGGGACGTCAGCGCGCATGGCGACCTTGCGGTGCGAGGTTCCGGACACGCCTTCCTCGGCGATCAACGCCAGCGCCGCATCGATGATTCGCGTCCGCCGCTCGGGGTCGAAGCGACGGCTCCCCGACATGTCCCCACACCTCCATCGCGGCGTCCCGTCACGCCGCGTTAGGCCAGCGCGAAACGCAACCTGGCTGACGAGCCCTGATTAAGCCCACACACCCTACCTGGCAGCACCTCTTGCCCTGCCGGGCACAGCAGTGCCAACCCGGCCTGATCTCCCAGAGCTTCCTAATGCGTACGATCGTACGCATCTAATGTACGGTCGTACACATCGCTCCAATCGACTGCTTAGCTACGACGGAAGCCATGCCTGCACACTCCGGAACCACGCACACCACCTCTCCGTTCCTCGACCGACGCGCCACCAATGGGCGTCGACGAGCCCTGCAAGTGATCTTCTTCCTTCTCGGAGCCTCGATGGCGTCCTGGGTCGTGCGCACACCCGCAATTCGCGACGCGCTGTCCGCATCCACCGGACGCATGGGGTTGGTGTTGTTCGGGCTCTCCATCGGCTCGATGACCGGGATCCTCGCGTCGGGGCTGCTCGTGCGCCGGTTTGGCACCAAGAGCGTGATAGCCATGAGCACCGCGCTCGTCATCGCCGGGATCTCCGTCCTCGGAGTGGCGACCACGATCGGTTCGACGTGGTCGGCGTTCGCCGGTCTCATGCTGTTCGGCCTCGGCATGGGGTGTTCGGAGATCGCGATCAACGTGGATGGGGCCGACGTCGAGCGCGCCGAAAACCGACCGCTACTGCCGTTGCTGCACGGGACCTTCAGCGCCGGAACGGTCGTCGGATCGCTTCTCGGGCTGGGGTTAACCCACATCGGGGTTGGAGTCATGTGGCACCTGCTGGGGGTCACCGTGGCCGCGGTTATCGCGACGGTGCTGGTCTTGCCGTCGATCCCCGGTGGTTTCGGTGTCGAACACAGGGGGCCGAGGCGTGGTTTCGGGGACGCGACGCGTCAGCAGTTCGTGGTGTGGTCGGAGCGTCGGGTCGTTCTCATCGGGTGTGTCGTGCTGGGTATGGCGCTCGCCGAAGGCGCGGCCAACGATTGGCTCGCGCTGCTGGTCGTCGACGCACACGGTTACTCGCCCACCGCCGGGTCGCTGATCTTCACCGTCTTCGCCGCGTCCATGACCGCAGGACGCTTCCTGGGCGGCAAGTTCGTTTCCCGATTCGGGCGCACCCCCGTGGTGCGCACCAGCGCGCTGTGCACCGCGCTGGGCATCGTGCTGGTGATCTCGACTTCCCAACCCGCCATCGCGGTAGCCGGCGTGGTGCTGTGGGGACTGGGCGGTTCCCTCGGCTTCCCGCTGGCGATCTCCGCGGCCGGTGACGGTGGCGGTGACGCCGCCATGCGCGTCAGCGCTGTGGCGACCGCGGGTTACATCGCTTTCTTGGTGGGGCCGCCGTTGCTGGGCTTTCTCGGGGAGCACTTCGGCCTGCAGCGGGCGATGATTGTCGTGGTTGCGCTCGCCTGCTGCGCTGCCGCCACCGCCTCGGCCGTGCGGCCTCGTCCGGGCAACTGACCGTGCGGTTGTTCAGAAGCGCCCGCGGGTGGGCGATCCTGTTCGGGCTCCTGGGCTCGGTGGCCGCGCTGGCCGTCCCCTTCATGCCGGTCGAGCACCAGAGCACGACGCTGGAATGGCCGACCGCGCAGGGGACTCGTGCGGTATCGGCTCCTCTGGTCGCCTATTCTCCGCTGAGCCTCGACCTCCGTGTTCCGTGCGCGACCGCGCGCGGACTCGACGCCCGCAGCGCAGGCCCGGACGCGCTGCTGAGCACCAACCCTCCGGAATCGCCCTACGGCGATCTGACCGGCCTCCGACTGGACGTGCACGATGGGCAGCTGCGCCTGATCGTGCGCGGTCAGCAGCTCGGTGCGGGCAACCTGCCCCCGGGGGACTGCACGATCGCCGTGCGCTCAGACGGCAACGGGACCAGCGCCGTCGTCGGCAACGAGCGGATCGCTGATGTCACGGGCGACTCCCGCCCGCAGATGACCGGCATCTACTCACAGCTGGACTCCGCAGTCGACGATGTGCGGGGAGTCGCGTTCACCGCCGAGGTCGACAACCGCTACGACACCAGCCCTACCGGGCTCAAGGTCGGTGTCATCGCACTGGCGTTGCTGGGCTGCGCCGGGTCCCTGATCGCCCTCCGCCGCATCGACGTTACCTCGGCCCACCGTCCCCGGGCACTGACCCGCGCGCGGTGGCGACCTACCGCTCGGGACGTGGTCGTCACCGCGGCCCTGGTGGCGTGGTGGCTGATCGGTGCGATGACCGCCGACGACGGCTACTTCCTGACCATGGCCCGCACCCGGGACGACCTCGGCTACGTCAATGACTTCTACCGGTGGTTCTCCGGCACCGTCGCCCCGTTGGGCTGGTTCGTGGAGCTTCAGGCGTGGTGGGTATCGATCTCGACAGCCACGCCGTGGGTGCGGGTGCCGGCTCTGGCGATGGGCGTGGCCAGTTGGGCGCTCATCAGCCGGGGCGTGCTCCCACGCCTCGGAGGCCAGGTGCGGCGCAGCGGCGCAGCCGGGTGGGCTGCCGCGGCGGTGTTCCTCGCCTGTTGGTTGCCCTACGACAACGGGCTGCGCCCGGAGTCCATCGTGGTGGTACTGGCGTTGCTGGCCCTATGTGCGGCCGAGAGCGCCATTGCAACCCGCCGCCTCACCCCGCTGGCCTTCGGGTTGATCGTGGCTGCGTTCTCGGTGGCGGTCAACCCGCACGGGACGGTGGCGGCTCTTCCGTTCCTGGCCGGTGCGAAACCGCTGCTGCAACTGGTGGGCCCACGGGCCGAGCAGTTCGGGTGGCCAGCGGTGCTGGCCACCATCGCGGCGCCCGGACTGGTGGTACTTGCGGCGGCCTTCGGCGACCAGACTTTGGGTTCGGTCGCTGATGCCACCGCGGTGCGCACTGACATCGGCCCGTCGCAGAGCTGGTACCAGGAGCTGAGCCGCTACACGTTGCTGTTCGGCCAGACCGCCGACGGCTCCCTCACGCGCCGATTCGCGGTGCTGCTACTCATGCTGTGCGCGGCCACGTGTGCGGTCGTGCTCCTGCGGAGGGGACGGATTCGCGGCGCAGCGCTCGGGCCGAGCCGGCGGCTGCTCGCCGTCACGGGACTGTACTTCGTGGCGCTCGCGCTCACCCCGACCAAGCACACCCACCACTTCGGCGTGCTCGCCGCCGTCGGTGGCGCCGTCGCGGCCCTGGCCGCGCTGGCCACCGGTGGGACGGTCCTTCGATCGCGGCGCAACCGCGCCGGGTTCTTCGCGGGCCTGATGGTCGTGCTCGCCTTCTGCTTCACCGGCAACAACTCCTGGTGGTACGTCTCCGGGTGGGGCGTGCCGTGGTTCGACAAACCCCCCTCGATCAACGGCTACGCCGCCAGCAGCGTCGCACTACTGATCGCGGCAGGGGCGGCCGTGGTCGCACTGATCGAACACCTGCGTTTCGACCCCGACCGCACACCCAAGCCCGCCGAGTCCGACCGGTCGCGGGCGCTGCGCCTCGGGACCGCGCCGCTGTCGCTGGTGTGCGCACTGCTGATGCTCGCCGAGCTCGCCTCGCTGGCAAAGGTCATCCCCGAACGGTGGCACACCTACAACATGGCCACCGACAACGTGCGGCAGCTCTTCGGCCTCAGCTGCGGACTCTCCGACTACATCGACGTCGAACGCGATCCACTCGCCTCAGTTCTCACGATCTCCGCACACCAGCCGACCGATGTCACCGGGGAGCTGAACTCGGGATTCCGCCGGGACGGATTGCCCTCGACCACCAACGCCTCCGGTACGGCGAACTGGACACCGCCACACCGGTTCGGTTCCGACCGCGCACCGGTGTGGGGCAGCCATGGCGCGCCGGCCGGCGTCGCCGAGCTCCGAACTTCCTGGTACGACCTCCCGCGATCGGCCGCTGCGGGCGAGACTCCTCTCGTGGTCAGCGCGGCCGGCACCACCACCGCACCCAACTCGTTGGTGGTTGAGTTCGGCCGGGACACCCCGCAGGGATTCGAGGTCGTACACCGGGCCCGCGTGGCGCAGGGACCCGACCCGAGCTGGCGCGATCACCGGATCGGCGTCGACGGCGCAGCGCGCGGCGCGACCAAGGCGCGAATCACGGCACACGACCGCACGCTCGGCAAGGACGGCTGGCTGGCAGTCAGCGCACCACGCGCTCCGCACCTGACCAGCATGACCGATTTCGTCGGCGAAGCACCAACGTTCGTGGAATGGACCGCCGCACTGGCCCACCCCTGCCTGCAAATCACCAGCATCCATCACGGCATCGCCGAACTACCGCGCTTCCGCGTTTCAGGCGGCGGCGAGGTCCGAGACATCGGCCAAGGCTGGTCCTCACCGGACAGCGGAGGGCCCTTCGGCTACCTCAACGTGGCCACGAGCATGGTCGAACTGCCGACCTACCTAATCAACGACATCAACCGCGACTGGGGATCGCTGTACGCCGTACACCCCTACGAGCCACACGCCCTACCAGCGGCCGCCGCGATGCACGTGCGTGGCCAGGTTCGCTGGGGCTGGTGGCGCCCGGGCCCGCTGCCCAAACCCGTCCAGCTCCCCGGAGACGTCGCCAACTCCTACGACCGGACAGACCTCCACCCGGACCCAGCCGGTGAGTGATGCTCACTCGGGCAGTCGGCGGGGTCGTCGCGCGCGATGCGTGGCGGTAAATCGACTCGAGCCGGATGAGTACCTAATCGATGTCGTGCTCGGCGATCAGCTACTAGCCCGCCTTTGGCCATCCGGTCGATCGCCGTAGTCGTTCACGGTTTTCGAGGAGGCATTATTTCATGGCTAAGGTTCTGGTCCTCGTCGATCACGTGGACGGGGAGGTCAAGAAGGTCACGTACGAGCTGCTGACCGCGGCTCGTCGCATCGGTGAGCCGTCGGCGGTCGTCGTCGGCGAGCCGGGCACGGCGGGCAAGCTGTCCGAGGCGCTGGGTTCCTACGGTGCGGCGAAGGTCTACGCGGCCGAGTCCGCCGAGGCCAGCATCGTCGTCTCCGGTGGTCGCAATGACGGTTCGGCTGAGCAGTTCGAGGTCGTCGAGAAGCTGGCCCGACACGCTCGGCGCCGTGTGGGTGCCTCGCGTGCCGCGGTGGACTCGGGTACCCGCACCAGTTCCAGGTCCGCCAGACCGGTAAGACGGTCTCGCCGCAGCTCACCGACGAGATCACCATACGCAAGAGCTGACCCCTGAGGCGCCTGTGCCCTCTTGAATTCATCCACAACTGAAGCCATCAACGATCTCAACGGCCATAGGGAACCGACACGTCGGGGACACCTACCCGTCAGGCCAACAACCGTCGAATCCCCGTGCAGGGGCCGACTCGGGACACGCCGGGACACCCCACACAACGCGTCCCCACCTACCGCCACTCCACGTTTTCACAGCTCACAATGCGCCCCGACCTGTCCCAGCAGGTGTCCCAATTGGGCTCGCACCGGGACACATGGGACAGCAGAAAGCACCCTGCTTCAATCGGTCTCGGGAAGCCGAATGCGGGTGAATAGTGCTCGGACACGCATTTACCCCATGGACCGTGGTGAACGTTCGGTCGAGCGCTTGCCACGGTTTCTTGCTTCTCCGCACCAGGATCATTCCACGGGCAGTAGCAGCTGCATGCCGCCGAAGCCGGGTGTGATCCTGCCAGGCAAACCCGCGGCGTCTTCGAGCGTCCAGCTGCTTCCCGTGCACACGATCACCTGCCCCCGTCGCCGGAGGAGATCTGCCATCTCCGTCGGCTCGCATCCAGGTCTCGCGAGCAGCCGCTCGCGGAGTTCGACGAGCAGCTTGTCCTCCCGGACGTAGACATTCTTGGCCGCATGCTGCGGTCGGCCACGGGCGCTGGTGTAACCGTGCCTGCAGCGGTATCCAGCGCGACCGTTGACCCAATGCGAATCCAACCGACGCCCGCACACGTCACACACCAGCAAACCCGCCAACGCATAGCGTCGGGTATCCCCGCCCTGCGTTCTCCGTGCCGTTCGCATGCCCTGCACCGCCAAGAACAGCTCGTCCGAGACCAAGGCAGGATGAACCTGGCGGTCCGACAACACCCAGTCCTTCGCCTACGTCCGCCGGGCCGCTCCCCCGGCCCGGCGAGCATGGTCGCCACCACGGCCCTCGGTGCTGTGGCGGTTCCACACCTCCCGCCCCGTGTACCGCGGGTTCTCCAGAATCCCGGTCACCGTCCGCACCATCCACTCCCGGCCGGGCCGGTGCGGATTCCGAACCCGATCAGCACCCGACGGACACCGCACCCCACGTTCGTTGAGCTCCCGCGCCAATCCCGCCACGCTCCGCCCGCTCGCCCGCTGCTCGAAAATCCACCTCACCCACGGCGCCGTGTCCGGATCCGGATCCAGACGACGCCGACGACGACCCCACCGCGCATGCGCACGGTTCGGATGCGGCCCGGCCTCGACCAGCCGAAACCCGTACGGCGGACGCCCACCCAGGAACCGGCCCTGCTCCCCCGCCTGGACCCGCATCGCCGCCAACACCCGATGCCGAGCACGCACCACCTCACGCCGCGACTGCGCCCCCAGCAACATCATCAACGCCTGGTGGGTCGGATCCTCCGCCTCAACCGGCCCACCCACCTCGGGTAACCACAACTCCACTCCCCGGTCCCGGAGAAAGGCCATCACCGACCGGAACTGCTCACCGCAAAACGCCCGCTCGTACTCCCCGACCACCACCGCGTCGAACTCCCGTGCACCGCTGGTGATCGAAGCCAGCAACGCCGCAGCAGCCGGCCGCTGCCACCACGACAACCGACGCGAACACCCCTCATCGAAGAACTCCCCCGTGATCGCCCCACGCCCCGCGATCGTCTCCTCGGCCACCTCCCTCTGCCACTGCAAGGACGTCTCTCGATCCTGAATTTCCTTGGTCGACATCCGCCCGTACAACGCAAACCGCACCTCAACTCCAGAAGAACCAGACTCCGCGCCCAGTCCGATCTCAGCCGCACCCGCCACGTCACGCGCCTCCACATCGCCTCCGGTCGATAGCGGAACGCGCATGGCCCGACCACCTGACGCGGATCCGCCCACATACACCCAGATGGCCGTACTACCCGCGGGATCAACCTTCGCGCTCGCCTTCCGTGGCGCGTACGTGGCTCGCGCTCGGTCCAGGATTCCGGCCCGCCGCCGTCCACTCGTTCGGCCGTTGGCCCACGAGGCCGTCACCTGCGACGATCATGGACGCCGTTTCACGTTCCAGCGACGCGCCACGAAGTCGATATCATGTCGGCCGGGCCGAAAAGCCCCGGAATCGTTGGGAGGTGCCGCGCATGTCGGTGGCTGGAGGCATGCCCCTTCTCGCGATCAAGAGCAAGGAAGGCGAACTCGACGCCCTCAAACACACACGAGGAACGGACAGCCCTGTTTCAGTCATGGTTGAACTGCTCAACAGCACGGCACCTGGCGGATCAATCTCCCAGAAGCTCGTCGGAGCCGGCGTGGAAGCGGCCCTAACGGGCAACCCCCTCTGGGTGGACACGACCTGACTCACAGCCGACAGCGCCTTCGGCACCTCACCACAGGCAGCGCTCGAGCACTTCGACCAAGACATCGAGCACACGATCACGGACACGCTCGGCGACTTTAACAAGCCATGCCTGATCCCTGTTATCTCATCTCGGGCTGACCAGCAGCACCTCCACGCCATTCACATGCTGCTCGAACACCAAGACCGACCTGTGGTCATCCGCGCTCAAGGCCCCTCCTCGATAGCCCCGGCTCTTCCGCAGGAGATCGAGCGCATCGCCACTGCTCTCCACCGGGAGCCCGAGGCCTTTCGCATTGTCTTCGACGAGGGCTACGTCGAAGCAGTCGAGCAACACCGCGTCAACGCACTCGCCCTGAACATCAACAAAGTCCTCACCGCCGGATTCACCGCGGTCAGCCTGCTATCAGGATCAACACCGCCGAAGCGAACGAATTACGAGACCCACATCCGCCCGCGAGCTGAAGTGCAGCTGTGGAAAGCGCTCCGACAGACCTGCGACCACGAACTTGGCTACGGCGACTACGGCGTCGTCCACCCGATCCCGCCAACACCCAAGGGCCCGATCTTCGGACGAACCCCTACATCCACTACACGGTTCCGGGTTCAACGCTCTCGATCGCTCGTCAGATCCCGGGGCGCAAAGGACCACCACCACCCGGATCGTCCGAACGCTACTTCCTCGAGGTAGCCGACGAGCTCGTCCGCCGTCCTGAGTTCGTCGGCCCCAAGTTCTCCTGGGGCGACCGAATTCTGCATTCCTGCAAGTCAAAGCCAGCGATGCGACTGGGGAAGTCGACGAAGTGGATTTCGATCGCCACATCGCACCACCTGGCGCATCTCGCAAAGCGCCTGGACTCACCGACCTCCTGAGCCGCGGCCGTGCAACGCACGGTCGAGATCACGCGGACAACGACCACCGCCTTGTCACGGGGTGCTTCACCACCGCCGCGCGGACGCTGCTACACCCAGGACCATGAAGATCCTCGTAAGGTTGATCGGCATGACACTCGAGGACTTCCAGCGACGCCTGCGGGACTTCGCTGACGAACGCGACTGGCATCAGTTCCACACGCCCAAGAACCTCGCCATGGCCCTGTCTAGCGAGGCAGGTGAGCTTCTCGAGCTCTTCCAATGGCTCACCCCCGAGCAGTCAGCCCAGGTAACGCACGATCCGTCCACCGGCGAGAACGTGCGCCACGAGCTGGCCGACGTGCTGGCCTACCTGCTCCGGTTGGCCGATGTGCTCGAAATCGACCTCATGGCCGCACTCGATGAGAAGATGACCTTGAACGCAGCCAAGTACCCGGTGGAGCTGGCCAAGGGCACCGCGCGCAAGTACGACCAGCTCGGACAGGAGGACCCGTGAGAATCGCGCTCCAGCCGGCAGCGCAAAACGATCGCGACGTCGCCCAGCACTACCGCGACACCATCGACAACAGGGTTCACTTCTCCCAACACGTCGACGTCGTCTCACCGCGCGTTCTCACCACCCTGGAATCCCAGTTCCCCCTGCACACTGCCCAGTTCTGGGGAGCGACACCAGGCCGCGGCGACGCGAACGTCTCCAAGTGGCAACGTCTCGAGCCGGGCGACGCCGTCTTCTTCTACGGCAAGAAGCACCTCTACCTCGCGGGCCACATCGTCCTCACCTTCCGCAACGCCGCCCTGGCCGACCGCCTATGGGGCCGGAACCAGGATGAACTGACCTGGGAACTCATGTTCGCCCTCACCAACCTCCGCCACATCTCCGTCCCCATCGAAGAGGTCCGCAGCGCGCTGGACTGGAACGACAACGCCTTCGTCCAAGGCTTCACCGTCTACGACGGCGACAAAGCCGACAGGCTCGCCGAACTGGTCAACCTCGACGCGCTGACCACCCCCGCCGCCCAGAGCGACGAGACCACGCGGTCGAACACCGCCCCCGACGGCCCGACCGACGGAACCCGAACGAGCAGCTGGCGCCGCGAACACACCGCGTTCAAGCAACGTCTCGTCGAACTGTCCGACGGCAGCTGCGCGCTCTGCGGCAACCACCTACCGCCCGCGTTCCTCGTCGGAGCCCACATCAAGAAACGCGCCATGTGCAGCGAGGACGAGCGCAAGGACTTCGACAACGTCGGCATGCTCGCCTGCGTCCTCGGCTGCGACAGCCTCTTCGAACACGGCTTCATCGCAGTCGACAACGACGGCACGATCATCATCAGCGACACCGTCAACGCCACCCCGGCCGTCGAGCAGTTCGTCAAGGACCGGCTCGACGGCCGCACCACCACCTGGTGGACCCCGCAGCGCGAGCCCTACTTCGACTGGCACCGCCGGCACACCTTCATCAAACCCCACGACGGCGCCTAGTAGGAACGAGTCTCCCTCAACGCACACCAGCAGAGCGACGCGGATGGAAACCAACCCGATCAGGATTCGCCGACCATCATCTTCAGCGTCGGTCGCGAGCAAGCTCGGTGATCCGGTCCCGCCGCAGCCACCGGTTCCTCGTGCCCCCACACTCTGACCACCAGCCAACCGGCAGAAGTCAGCTCGGCGTCGGTGTCCCGATCACGCCGCACGACACCCTCCAGTTTCCGTCGCCACGAATCCCGGTTGGCTCGCGCCCTCGCGAGTCAGACCCCATCGGGGCCGAGATCGGCAGCGAGGGTGCGGGCCAGCGACAGCAGCGCGGCCTTCGGCGCTGAGAGCACAGCACCCGTAGCGTTCCCGCTCGTTGCCCATCAGGCCCGGACTCGCCGGCCAGCACCATCAGCGAAGCGCAATTCTCCGGGCAGGTTTTCTACCGGAGGACCTCCCACGCCCCGTGTGGTGACGGCGGACGACGAGATCTCGCGCTTGCAGCCCACGGGAAGCCGATCATGTTCTACAGTGCCCCTTGCTCCGAGCGGTAATCACATGAACACACTGCGCGACGGCACTGGGGGAATTCTGTGAGTGACAACCGGTCTGCGAACATCGTCCGGTTCTGGCGAAGCGTCGAGATGCTCAGTCCGCAAGACGTGCCGAAGAAGAAACCCTACCGCCGCGGTGCCCACGAGCAGATCTTCGACCTGGACGCGGGGGAACTCGCCCCTTGGGAGTCGGGGCACCCGCTCCTCGACGAACCGATCCCGCCTCGGTACACGTGGCAGTTCACCGTCTACGGCGGCCTGTACTCCCGATCGGCCGTTGCCGAGGCGCTGGTGGAGGCGTTCGGGCAGGACACGAGGGAGGAACGACCGAGCGACGGGCGCACCGCCCTGTTCGCGCTCACGATCGACGCCGATGGGTGCCTGATCGAGAACGGCGCGACCCTGTCGGCCTGCGCTTGGACACTGGGGAAGCTGACCTCCTCCAGGCTGGATCCCAACACCCTCGACGGGTTCGACGAGGAGGAGCGGGCATTCGCCGAGGCGATGGACAAGCTGGTGCCGCCGGAACGTCGCTCCTCCACCGACGAGGAACAGAACGGCACGAGGACTTCCGGCCCGTTCGATCGAGTCGTGCGCGCCTTCGGCGACCGCTTGAAGTCCGCGGGCATCGATGCGTGGAGCGCCGGAGCCGAAGCTGCCGGCACGGCTGTCAAAACAGCGACGGAGACCGCGGTGGGCCCGGTTCTCGGCGGTGTCGCCGGTGCCGCTGCGGGGGCCTTCACCGAGAGCGTGCTCGGCCCGAGCGACGCTGAAAACGACGATACTGCTTCCGAGACCACCACCGCGCAACCGAGCGCACCTCGCCTTGTCGTCACCGCCTCGGCACTGCACGATTTCGTCGCCGAGATGGCCGCGGCGCTAGGCGTGCGCGACTCTCTCAACGCCACCGGGGTGCGCGTCCGGTGCCGTGCAATACCGATCCGCGACGACTCCGCCGATCAGAACTTCCTCAACAGCCACATCGCCAACGACCTCAGCCACGTCGCGGACGCGGTGGCCAGGGACGACGTGGGCGCCGCTTTGCGGAACTACCTGACCGACGAGAGCGCGCTCGACACCGCGCGCCGGGTCGACGTCCGGGCGCACCCGGACGCGGTGATCGCCGGTGTCGAACCTCAGCACGTCCCGGCCGCGCGGTGGCCCGGCGACCCAGGCAAGCCGCTCGTGCTCAGTCAGCAGTTCGCCGTCAACCGCGTCGTCCGCGAGCTCAAGGACGACGCAGGGCTGTTCTCGGTGAACGGTCCGCCGGGCACGGGCAAGACCACGTTGCTGCGCGACGTGCTCTCCGCGATCGTCCTCGAGCGGGCGGACCGGCTCGCCGAACTCGCGTCCCCGTCGGAGGGTTTCACCGAGCGGCTCGAACTCGTTCCGGTCGGGCCGAAGAAGATCCCCACGCCGGTCCACGGCGTGTCCTGCGCGTTGAGCGGCTTCGAGATCGTCCTCGCCACTGCCACCAACGACGCGGCGAGGAACGTGACCGCTGAGGTGCCCGGGATCGACGCCGTGCGCGGATACACCGACGAAGCTCTCGACGCCGACTACTTCACCGACCTGGCCTCGCACGTCCTCGACGCCGAGGCGTGGGGGTTGGTCGCGGCAACGCTCGGCAATCTCAAGTACCGCAACACCTTCGCCAAGCGCTTCTGGTGGGGCAACTACAGGACCTCGCAGAACGAGGATTCCCAGGACGCCGACCCATCGGGCGCCGTGGGCATGTATCAGCTGCTCAAGGAAGCCGCCCACGATCCCGACGCGGTCGATGACTGGGACACCGCAGTCGCCGAGTTTCGCCGTGCCCGCGAGGAAGTGGAGCGCCTCGCCGAGACGCGGCAGCACGCCGCTGACGCGATCACCGCGGAAAGCAAGTGCCGTCGGCGCTGGGATGAGGCCAAGAGGGCGTTCGCCGACGCCGACGCGTTGTGCGCCCTCGTGAGAAAGGACTTGGCCACCAGCGACGCCGAGGTGAGGCGTGCCGACCGGGTGTTCCGCGACGCCGACGACGACTACGAGAGCCACCTCCGCCACCGGCCGGGATTGTGGGTCGCGTTGGCCACGTGGTTCCGGGCACCGCGTGAGTGGCAGGCCAAGCACGAGCGTCTCGAGGAGGCGCGGGATGCAGCCAAGAAGAAGCTCCGCGACACCGAAGGGACGCAGGAAGAACTCCAGCAGCGGCTGAGCGCGAAACTGACCGAGCTGCAGAAGGCGGAGGACGCACGCGCCGCGGTCTCGTACGAGCTCGACCTGGCTCAGGGCCAGGTGACTCAGGCGCGTGACCGATGGCCGGGTCGTGTGCCGATCCCCGATAATTTCTCTGACGACGACGAGTTCCAGAAGTGCGCGCCGTGGTCCGACGAGGAGTACGTCACGGCCCGAAACCGGCTGTTCCTGAAGGCGTTGCGATTGCACCGCGCCTTCATCTTGCACTCCAGCAACCGGATCCGCAGCAACCTGAGCGTCATGACCGAGATCCTGCAGGGCAACGCCAAGCCCTCCTCAGCCGCGAGGTTGGCCGCCTGGCAGTCCTTGTTCCTGGTCGTGCCGATGATCTCGACGACGTTCGCCTCACTGCCTCGCTTGTTCACCGGCCTCGGCCGCGAGAGCCTGGCTGGCTCCTCGTCGACGAAGCAGGCCAGGCCACCCCCAGCAGGTGGTCGGCGGTCTGTGGCGCTGCCAACGGGCGGTCGTGGTGGGAGATCCGCAGCAGCTGGAGCCGATCGTGACACTGCCGACCTCAGCACAACACGCGCTGCGCCGTCATCACCAGGTCGACGAGCAATGGACTCCGGAGACGACCTCGGCTCAGGGCGTGGCCGACAGGCTCACCCGTCACGGGACCGCGCTGCAGCTCCAGGACAGCGACGAGCAGGTCTGGGTAGGCGCTCCGCTGCGCGTCCACCGACGTTGCGACCGGCCGATGTTCGAAGTGTCAAACGACATCGCCTACGGTGGAACGCTCATGGTCTACGGAACCCAGCACACTGGCCAGTTCCCGGACGAGAACCGCTGGATCGATGTCCGAAGTCAGATCTCCACCGGCCATTGGGTTGGCGATGAGGGAAACGCGCTTACCGCTCTCTTCGAGCAACTGGTGGCGCAGGAAGTCAACCTGGATGACGTCCGGGTGATCAGCCCGTTCCGCGACGTCGTCAGAGGAGCCAAGAGCCGGCTCAGCGCGCACGTCGGCTCTGAGTTCGCGAAGCGCAACGTGGGGACCGTGCACACCGTGCAGGGCAAGGAATCCGACGTCATCGTCCTCGTGCTGGGGAGCGCCCCGAAGAGTTCCGGCGCGCGGCAGTGGGCGGCCGAACGCCCGAACCTGCTCAACGTAGCGGTCTCCAGGGCCAAACGACGGTTTTACGTCGTCGGCAATCGACAGCTCTGGGAGGATCTCCGCTTCTTCGATCGGCTCGCGGCATCGCTCCCCGCTCACGAGTGGCGGTGAGGCGCTCGCGCACAGGTGGCGTCGCCGCGGCCGCCTGATCGAAACATCTGACACCAGCACGAGGGAGATCAAGGCGAGCATGGGATCAGCCAGGTTACGTGTGTTCGAGTACGAGGCGACCGGCAGTCGGTCCCCGAAGTTGAAGGGGACTCCTACACAGGTCGGCAAAGATTTCCTGATCCCGGTGAACCTCGCCTCAGTGATCAAGACAAACGCCCTGGCCACCCCGCTGAAGAGCGCCAAACTCGACTACCGGACAAGGCGAAGCGAGCTTCAACTGTTGACCTCGTTCCTTGCGGACGAGGCCAACGCGATCAGACTCCGCAGGACCGAGTTCAGTTCGAGCGCACACCACATCCAACGTTTCGTCAGCGAGTCCGGCGGGCTTGGCGTGCTCACCGCAGTAGTCCAAGCATGCTGGAATTGGAGTACGGGACACGGCCCCGTCCACAACGTCGACGTGATCAATGGAGCGCTGGCAAAGCAGTACAGGAGCGGGAACGGATCGCGGCCAGACCTGCTGTTCGACTTCGGCTTGAAACGCATGCTCGCGGGCGAAGCACGGGGCCGATCGAACAACCCGCATCGCTTGGTCACCTCGAAGCAGTACCAACGACTCGAAAGCTTGCTGCCCTGGAGCGCAAGCACCGGCACCCCGCTGTTGATGACCTGGGCATATTTCACCGACAATGAAACCGTTGTCGATCTCTTCGTGCCACGTGATCCGGGAGGGCGCGCCTTCACGCCGTTCACATCCGAGACGTGGTCGGGAACAACGAATCCCAACGTGAACAGCCTGTCATCGTTCCTCACACCGTGGTGGCCGGAGGAGTCGAACGAAGTCCGTCATCGTAACAGCGGACCGGAGGGCACCTTCACCATGGCGGCTCAGGAGCTACACCGGCTTGAATCCGAGCTCTTCCACTCAGCCGAAGAGGAAGACTCGGTCGGGTTTGCGGGGCGGGACCTACGGGGAGGCTGGGTGCCCACTGACCTGTTTCGCCGCGGACCGGGAAGGCTATTCCTGGGAGTGCTCAACGAGCAGCTCAGGCCCTCGGAGACCGCAGACATCATGCCCGAAATGCAAACCCGCTACGAACGTTACAGCGACGGATGGTTGGCCACCCGCCCCACCGTCGCTATCGGCGGCCGCATTGTCGTCGTCCACGACCCGTACGGAGCAACCGGCTGGGATCTTCTTCGGCTGTAGACGCGCGGCCACGGCATGGCCGCCGGCACCAGTGCACCGATTGAGATCGTGCAGCCGGTTCAGGGACACATCGGGACACCCAGCAACACCCGTCCCACCACGCACCCAACCCCTGTTCCTGCAGTTCAGAAGACCCGACGACCTGTCCCGTCCGGGTGTCCCAGATGGACTAGAGCTGGGACACCCGGGACAGCAAAAAGCCCTCTGCTTCAGGCTGTTTCGGGAAGCTGAAGCCGTGTGGTTAGTGCGCAAGTCGCCCCTCGGACACGCACGCTAACCACACGCGGCGCGATCGTAGCTTCTACGGTCCTTGCGTGTGGTTCGTATTTGAGGCCGATGCTCAAGTTCTCGTAGAGCCGACCGAGGCTCTCCGGCTTGGCCTCCTTGAGCACTGAGCCGACGTCCCCGAACGAATCCACCATCGCGTAGACCTCGGCCTCGCCGATGGCTGCTGGGTCCGGACTGCTGTCCAGTTCAGCCTGCGCAGCGGCGCGAGTCGCTTGCGCCTCGTTGATCGCCTCGACCAGCGCCGCAGGATCGGCACCGGCCTCGATGGCTTCCTGGAGCCGCCTCACCTGAGTCCGCGCATCGGCCAATCGCTGCTTCGCGCCTTCGCGTGAATTCGTGGTCCGAGAAGAATCAGTCTGCGACCCGACCCGACCAGAGCTTTGACCGTTCTGTCGACGTTCTCCGGGGCGAACAGCTGCCGCAACTGGCACCATGGAAACGCTGCAGAAGACGGCAGCGAAACCCGCCTGGGTACTCGGCCACTTCATCGACCCCACCGAAGGCGTCATCCTCTCCACCAAGGACCTCGAAGTCAAATGGGGCGTACACCCCGCCGGCGATAAACGCCGAATGGACCACCGACGACCAACGCACCACGATGCTGCTACTGGTCGAGGGCCATTTCCGCTTGTACCTTACGGAGGGCACAGTCGACCTCGCCAAGCAAGCGACTACGCGGTCTGGGGCCCCGGCATCGACCACTCCTGGGAAGCCATCACAGACGCGGTGGTCATCACCGTGCGCTGGCCATCTATCCCGAAATAATTGTCAGACATTAGAGACTATCGAGCCCTCAGTTTAGCTAGGAAATAACCTATCCTTGCACTAGTCGCCGAACTCAAGAAGCGACAAATGAGACACACTTGCATCATTCAACCAGTCAGCCAGTACACCAGCAGCCTCGGGGAGGCTGTGAAAAACCACCGTCATACTCGCAAGCGATACCCCCCTTTGAAGGTCATCGCCACCTCTGCCTGATGCAGCAAATCTCAAACTTTTCACAAACTGGCATCGTTGCACACCGCTATGTTGATCCATATCAAGCAATCGGTCGGCATCAGCAATGATGATTACAAGATGCCGCGCTGGCACACCGTCACGATCCCCGAATTCCGCCCCGAGTCCACCATCATCGGTTATCAGCAGATCTGAAAGGCACTCATCAAACGCGTCCCAATTGTGACCAAAGTAATCTGGAAACGAAAGTGTCGCCGCAAAGACAGAAAAAAGTTGCTCCGCAGTCCGACAAGTCGCCCCGTTGACCACCACAACGTGGCCGCCACCCTCAACGTAGTCGGACCGGAGCGAATCGGCTGCAGCGCTGAGGGCGACCTTGGAGCAACGCATGACCCGCGCCCAGGAATCAGGAGAGGCGTTCCCCTGGACGGAATGCTCGGGGGAACGCATCTTATCCCATGAAAATGCCAAGCGATTTTCCTTTAAGGTCGGTTATATCCCCAGATAAATGGATCGAATGTCACGTAGTGGTCAGGAGTATACCAGTCCCTAACGACCAAGGTTCCACCGTGGCAACTAAGAATACGCTCCGGACCTCGCCCGGCAGGCCCTGGAGGGTAGATGTCGTATTCTCGCCAAAGGCCGCCAGCTCCAGCACAGTCGGGAAGCCTGCCGTCCGAATTCTGGTAAACAGCTCCCCCCTTGATCCCAGGAGGCGGTGTCCAGTTGTGCCCCTTCAGGTACTCAAGCATATTGTAGGCATCTCCCGGCGGGACCATTACATGCACGTCATTGGACTCGCCAGGGTCCGCCGCAGCAGCTGTCCACCCGGGCAGAAGAAGGGCGAACGCGAAGACCGCAACCGACAGCATCCGAGCTAATCTCGTTGGTATTGAGCGCATATCCAGAAGTTAACAGGGTGTCGATCTTTGGTGCCCGACTTGCACGATGTTCACTCGCTTGGCCCAGTGGTTGATCTTCCGGCCCCTAACTCAAGCCACAGCCAGGTAAGCCCACCACGTGTCGCCGCAATGCTCCGAATACTCGACGGGCTGCACACCGAAATCGCCATCGTGGCGATCCTCGCTGACGTGCTCACGCGCATTTCCAGCGCCTGGCCGATGGCCACGCAGAGCGTCACTTAGCCTCGAATCATCCTGTAGTGTCGACCTGAAGGACGTTCAGCCTCGTCCACACGTCATTGCTTTCGCTAAGTCGACGAACGCCCTGCGAGAACCCGAAGATGCTTTCATTTACTCCATGATTCATCAGGTACCAGATCGTTGACAAGTTGCTGATCAAGGCTCGAGTACAAACGCAACTCTGACGCTTCCCAGTTCGTCTCAATCTCTCCTCCATAGAGGGTCCAGAACTCGTCGTCCTCGATGACCAGGGGACACGAACTCGTAGTTTCCACTTACGAGATCAGGCGAATCCCGTGCACTCCATGCGTACCCGAGACGGGTCCGCCAAGAGCCAGCGCATCGGCTCAGACATGCGTCCTGGATGCAGCGGGGCCGCTGCGCAAACGCCCTCCACGGTGTTGTCGACGTCGGCCCGGCCGAAAAGCTCCTCTTCCATATCATGCTCCGGAAAGCCCAGTGGTTGCTCGACGACGCCGCCCATTACGTGCCACAGAGGACTTGCAACCAGCGGGAACGCGACGCGCTCGCCTCCACGCTCGACCATCTCGCCGGGTTGATCCGCGAGCAGGCCTCAGCGCCGAAGCCGCAGTCGAGCAGCCCCGAAGCCACCCTTCGCTGTGATCGTCGAGAAGTGGTGCGCCGAGCACGGTTACCGAACCGCCTGGGCCGGCGACCTCAATCCGGACCTGCCGACTCAACGCTTGCTCCGCATCGACGCACCACTTCGCGACGAAACCTCGGAAACGACGAGACCTCCGCTCGGCGTCCTACGAGCCGTGTTGAAAGACCTCAAGCGGCTCTAGCTGCGGGAATTACCTACGGAGATGACGAGAATGCGGGCGTCCACCTGTCTGGGCTGCGGCGAACCACTTCCGCCTTCCTCACCCCGGGGCCGCCCTGCCCAGTACCACGGGCCGACATGCCGGCACAGAGCACGCCGAACCCGGTTACACGCGCAGGCGCTCGAAGAGGTCGATGCTGCGATCACGGATGTCCGTCGGCTCATGGCGACAGGCGGTGATCACGGTCTCAAGCAAGACCCTGGGCAGCCCACTTCCAGTAACCGCAGCTGTATGGCCCGCTGGCCAGAGCCGAGCCGCCATGATCTCACGGAATTGGTTCCCGCGGCGGGCTCGCTTGTACTCCCCGACAATCACCGCGTCAAGACCGCAACCTGTACTTCGAGTCGCCGCTACGCCAGCTTCCGGCGCCAATATCCGAACCGGAGCGCTCGAGTTGACTAATCCCGGCACCACGCCAGAAGGATTCCGCTATGATATGCAATCTGAGCGATGGAGGCGCCAACTGGAGTCAAGCCGTCGACGATGCCTGCGCATGTACGATTCGGGCGCTTCCGAACACACACCGAAAATCTTTTTCTTGGAAAATTCAATGACCCACAACGAGAATCACGGACCGAACCCTGGTCCGGTCGTACAAGCCGGATCGATTACTGGTGACGTAAATATAAACGGAGGTAGAGATCGAGGTCCTGGCTTGACGCCTGTAGCTCCCCCGTTCTCGCGACTGAAACACGGCGTTCATGGAAGGCCCCAACTCGTACGGAACGTCATTGAGGCGATACGTAGCCCTCAAGTTCGATTGCTCGTTCTCCACGGCGCCGGAGGCTTCGGAAAAACGACGGCAGCACTTCGAGTAGCACAGGCGGTTGAGGCCGACACACTAGTATGGTGGGTCGATGCGTCGTCCGAAACGACGTTATCAGATGCATTGCGTGAAGTTGCTCTACAAGCAGGCGCAAAGAGACATGATGTGCAGCTTGCTTGGAAGGGAGGTCGGACCGCACCAGAAGTGCTCTGGAACCAGCTCAACAAGCTTAAACACCCCTGGTTGCTGGTGTTCGACAACGCCGATGACCCGAGGGCACTGGAAGCACCTCAAGCTCAGGTCGGCGACTCAACAGGATGGCTCCGCACACCAAAATCCGACTATGGAAGTGTACTGGCAACGAGTCGCGATTCCAGCCCACAGCTCTGGGGACCGCACGCAGCTATGCACCCGGTAAGTGCATTAAGTCCACAGGACGGTGCGCGCATGTTACTTGATCGCGCACCAATGGCAGGCTCGGAACAGGAAGCTGGAGAACTCGCCGAACGACTCGGCGGACTTCCCCTGGCGTTACACTTAGCAGGATCCTATCTAGCATTTTCCGCAACTGCACCGCCGGTTGCGGAACTAGACATGCCAAGAGATTTTGCGAGCTATACTCCCGAATTGAATGGACGACTAGTTGACCTCACAGACGAGGGGATTCCAAATCATGGTTTGCCGGACAGGCAATTACTGAGTAAGACATGGGGGCTTTCGTTAGATTTATTGGAACGGCAAGGCTTCCCCGAGGCTAGAACGTTGCTGCAGCTTTTCTCATGCCTTGAGTACGCAGTAATACCCTATGAGTTGCTGCGCGTTAGGATTATTGCAGGGCGGCTCATCGATGGACTAACCGCCAAACAATTTCTTGCAACACTAGAATCCCTGCGAAAGGTTGGACTCATTGAACCAATGGAACGGTCTTTTTTGTCCAAGCCAATTCGCGGATTCGCGTTGCACCCAGTCGTCCGTGACATAAGCCGCCTAGCCGTTAGCAACAGCCCTGACGTCAGTGCCTATGCACATTCATGCATGGAGCTGCTTCGAGTGGCATACCGAGACGAGGAGACCGACCCGGCGGTCCAGCTGACGGCTATCCCATTGCATGCGGATGGTGCGGCACGATTCTTTCGGAAGATGGGCCTGCTCCACGAAGCTGGATATCTTTTTAGCCTGGCTTTCGGCTTATGCACTGGCTTGAGCCATGGCCAGGATTACAAATTTGAGAAGATGGAGATAGGGAAAAGTCTCGCGGAGATCTCGAAAGAATTGGGCAATTCCGCCAATGCTAGGTATCATATGTCGCAATCCTCAACGACTTATACGGAACCCAGCCCGAACTATTTGAGGAAGACTTTCGAGGCGAATAATTTCGCGCACTACTGGCAACAATATGTTCCGCAAGGCGCGGAGAGAGAACGTTCGCTGGCACAGGCCGCTGCACTGTCCGAAATGTCGCCTCGTCCATCAACGCGGCATGTGCGGGCGCGTTCGACTCCGCCCACTCTGCGCGTTCGTGCGGCGCCCCGTACCACCGGCACGACGCGCCGCCTCCGGCGTAACAGCACGGCGCCGCGACATCCTCGCAACCACCGCACATCCAAACGCCGACAGCCGCCGCCCGAGAAGCGCGCCCACAGGACAGGCACACGTGTCCCAACCAGCAGCTCCTGATGAAACCCGCACACGGCCGTCCGTGACTCGAGCGGGACATCCAACGCCCGACCAGGACGACATACCAGGTCACGGCCGAAGGTTATCTGCCCCACCAAGGTGTCTTGGGACGGTGCGCGCTGGGACAGCAATAGCCCCCTGCTTCAGCCTGTTTCGGGAAGCTGGAGCCGTGTGGTTACTGCGCAACTCGCTCGGAGACTCTTTTACCCCATGGACCGTGGTGATCGTTCTTTCGACCGTTTGCCACGGTTTTTCGCTCTCCAGCCACGTTCGCTGAAACATCCCTGTGCCCTGACCCGCACGAGACGGTGCGTGCGGGTCAGGGCACAGGGATGTTTCAGCGAACGTGGGTGTCGGCTCAGGCCCCGTAGCCGCCGCCGACCAGCTCGGAGGCGATCTCGGCCTGCGGGATCTCGTTCTCGGCGAGCCAGCGCTCGGCGTCGGTCGCGGCGGAGCAACCGGACCCGGCGGCGGTGATGGCCTGCCGGTAGGTGTGGTCCACCAGGTCGCCGCAGGCGAACACGCCGGGCACGCCGGTGTGCGTGCTGGGCTGCTGCACCTGCACGTAGCCCTCGTCGTCGAGACCGACCTGGCCGCGCACCAGCTGGCTGCGCGGGTCGTGGCCGATGGCTACGAACATGCCGCTCACGGCCAGCTCGGAGGTCTCACCGGTGACGGTGTCGCGCAGCTTCAGCCCGGCGACCTTGCCCTCGCCCTGGACTTCCTCGACGGCCTTGTTGGTCAGCCACTTGATCTTCT
>NZ_SMLA01000052.1:0-49614 GCF_004349225.1 Saccharopolyspora karakumensis | reverse complement strand
GGTGAGGGGTCTCGGCGGTGGTCGATGGGGTTCCGGGCATGACACCTCCCGTTCCTCCGCAGTGGCAGCCCCCTCAGTGGCAGCAGCCTTCCCGACCTGGGCTGATTCCGGGGCCCGGGCAGGGCCCGCCGCCTGGGCAAGCGCCACCAGCCGGCTACGGGCATGCGGCGTGGGTGCCGTTCGAGGAGCGGCCGACCGGGCCGATTCCTCGGGTTCCTCAGTGCGCGCCGCAGGCGCCGCAGCGGAACAACACCGGGCTCGTCGTCGGGCTCGTGCTGGCGGCGGTGGCGTTGTTCGGGATCGGGACCGTGGGGGCCGTCGCCGCTTCCGTGTCCGCCGACAGGGCCGAGGAACCGGTGGACGGACCCATCGCGGCGAGCCCGACCACCACCGGCGAAACCACCGCGGAGACGACCACTTCCGAGCAGACCTCGACGTCCGAGGACCTCGAGGCCGAGCAGCCCGTGCCGAAGCTCGGGGACAACCCGATCAACATCGAGGGCAACGGGGCCGTCACCACGCCGTGCTCGCTCCCGGCGTTCTCCACCGACGTGGCCTCGCAGGACGCCTTCTACCAGGCCGCGCTGCCCTGCCTGATGCAGGCGTGGGAACCGGCTCTGGAAGAGGCGAACCTGCCCACCGACGCACCGAGGGTCGTCACCACCGGGGACGACATCGGCACGCCCTGCGGATTGCGGACCTGGGACCAGACGGCGCTGTACTGCCCGCAGGACAACACCATCTACATGACCGCGCGCTACTACTCCGAGATCGAGGGCAGGAGCGAGGCCGGCGTGTTCCTCGGGCAGTTCGCGCACGAGTTCGGCCATGCGCTGCAACGGCTTTCCGGCATCAACGCCGCCTACGGCAGCGCATCGGCCAACGCCGGAGCCGACACCGAGGCCGGTCTCGAACTCACCCGGCGCTCCGAGCTGCAAGCCACCTGCTTCGAGGGGATGAGCCTCGCCGCGCTGCAGAACGGCGGCGTCAGCAACGACCTCGTCTTCCCCGCGCTGCGCGACTCCGCCGCGCGCGGCGACGAGAACAGCGACGTCGACGACCACGGCAGCATCCAGACCAACTCCACCTGGGTCGAGCAGGGGTTCAGCAAGAACGAGATCACCCAGTGCAACACGTGGCTCTCACCGCCGAGCGACGTGGATTAGCGGCGGCCCAGCAGGATTCCGTAGCCTCCGCCCGCGACCGCGGCCAGCGTGATCAGCACGATGTGGGTGCGCCACGCGAGCGCCTCCAGTTCGGTCTGCTGGGTTTTCACCGGCGTGACGCGCAGGTTCCCCGATGCGCGGGCGGGAACCATCACGTCCAGGCGCTGACCGCGGGTGTGCCCGCAGCCGTCGAAGGTGGCGCGGCGGGTCTGGCCGTCGATCTGCACCTCGACCACGTCACCGGCCGCCCGCGCCCCGCACGGGCGCGGCTCGACCACGGTCGCCGTCGCCCGGCGCTCGGCGACCTGCCGCTGCCCGGACGCCGCGACCAGCGGCCAGACCGTCACACCGGCCACCACAACGCCGAGAACGCCCAGGACGAGCAGGATCGACGCCACCGAGGCCGAACCTCGCGTGCTTCCCACAACACCGATAGTCCCAGAGACCCAGAACCGGAAGTGCCCGAGACCCGTTGTGAGAAGGTCACGTTTGCGGCGGCGTCACTTTCCGCACGTAGAGCAGCCGGTCGCCGGCCTCGATCGCGTCCGCTTCCGGAGCGTCCACCCGGTAGAGCTCGCCGTCGCGGACCACGCCCAGCACTATGTCGGTCAGGTGCCGCGGCGAACCGCCGACCTCCTGGCGCTCCACCTCGCGCTCGGCGATCGCCAGACCCACCTCGGGGCTGAGCAGGTCCTCGAACATCTCCACCACCGACGGCGTCGACGTCGCCATGCCCAGCAGGCGGCCCGCCGTCTCGCTGGAGACCACCACCGAATCCGCGCCCGACTGGCGCAGCAGGTGCACGTTCTCCGCTTCCCGGACCGCGGCGACGATCTGCGCCTTCGGGGCCAGCTCGCGGGCGGTCAGGGTCACCAGCACCGCCGTGTCGTCGCGAGCGGGGGCGATCACGATCGCGCGGGCGCGCGGCAGGCCCGCCACGCGCAGCACGTCCGAGCGGGTACCGGAACCGTTGACCGTCACCAGGCCCTGCGCGGACGCCGACTCCAGCGACGCGCGGTCGGTGTCGACCACCACGATGCGGCCGGGGTCGGCACCCTCGCCGAGCAGTGCGGTGACCGCGGAACGGCCCTTGGTTCCGTATCCGATGACGACCACGTGGTCGCGCACCTTGGACCTCCAGCGTTGGATCTTGAAAGCTTGCCGCGAGCGCTCGGTGAGCACTTCCAGTGTCGTGCCGACCAGGACGATGAGGAACAGCACGCGGAGCGGAGTGATGACGAGCACGTTCACCAGCCGCGCCCGGTCGCTGACCGGGGTGATGTCGCCGTAACCGGTCGTCGACAGCGACACCGTGGCGTAGTAGACGACGTCGAGCACGCTGAGCTCGCCACCCGCCGAATCCCGGTAACCGTCCCGGCCGATGTAGACGATGGCGACCGTGGCGGCCAGCGCCACCATCGCGCCCAGGATGCGGCGGATGATGGAGCGCACAGGACTCGTCACGGTGCCCGGCATGCGGATGACACCCACGAGTGCGTGATCGGGCCTGGTGCTCAGCTCTTCCTCGGCGTGGTGCCTGCCGAACAGCTGGCTGGGACCTCGATTCATGAGTCGCGCTCCCCGACGTTGTGACCACTCACGGCGTTGAACAGTAACCGCTCCGCACATCCGGAAGATGGCCGCCCGGAATTGTGTCGAATCAATGGGGAAACACCATCCCGAAATCGGGGTCCGGGCGTTTACCATGCGACCGTGCAGCAGCTTCAGCACGCGGCCCGCGCTCTCGGTTGGGACGGGAGATTAGTACCGGATGTGGATGTTCTCGACACCCGGTTCACCGCGGTCGCCCGCATCCGGCCGGACGTCCACGAATGGCGCCTGAACAACGGCTGGGAGCCCGAGCTCAACCCGGCGTGGTTCAAGGCGTGGTCGGAACCCGAGCACCACGACCAGCTGCCGGTGGCGGCGGTCGACCTGATCGGAATTCTCGTTCCGGTGTCCAAGCCGTCCCGCGCGCTGCGCGCCTGCGGGATGCTGCTGTCGCTCGCCCCGTGCGCGGTGGTCCTGCCCGGTCAGCAGCGGTACGACGCGTTGTCCATGCTGGAGCTGGACTACTACGGCGCCGGGGTCGTCACGACCGGTCCCGACGATTCCGGCAAGCTCGTGATCCCGCCGGAGAACCGCGCCGCGGAATTCGGCTCGTCGATGTTCGGGCGCTGGCTGCTGGAAGTCCTCTACTCTCGGCTCCTAGAGCACCCGCAACTCACGGAGAACGCCTGAAACGAGTGGAAATGTCACTCGGCGCGCTTGGCGGTGCGGGGAGCGGAACCTCAGCGTTTCTCCGGGTGCGGGCACCACTCCTGATGCATGCCAATGCACGGCGTCGCGGCGTCCTCCCCGGAGAACCGCTGAGAACCCGCGGCGGTGCGGGCTGAGTCCCGCACCTGAAACAGCGCGGTCGCGGCCTGAGAACGTCAGGCGACGGCGTATTCGTGCCAGTTGAGGCCGTCGGGGTTCCAGCGCATTCCGCGGTTCTCCTGGAGAACGCGCATCGCCTGGACAGTGTGCGGCCAGCGGCGGATGACGTTGGCCAGCGCCACCGGGGTCATCAGGTCGACCGTGCGGCGGTGCTCGCCGGGGCCGAGCATCGCGATGCCGCCCGGGGTGCTGATGATGTCGGTGAGCGGGCGCTGCCCGGACAGCGCGACCTGCTCGACGCTGATGATCGTGTGCGGCTGGAGTTCCGAGGGCCAGCTCTGGCGATCGATGTCGCCGGCCACCGGCTGCTCGCAGGTGCCGCATTCGCACTCGAACTCCACGGCCCAGCCGTGCTGCCGCCAGGACCAGACGACGGCCGTCCCGGCGTCGAGTTCGGACAGCGCCGCCACGTGCGGCCAGGCGCCGACGACGGCCTGCAGCTTGGTCTGCTTGGACTCCCGACCCGTGGCGCTCGGGCCCTCGAAGGACCAGGTGCCCTCATCGTCGCGGTGGACCCGCACCAGAGGGGCGCGCATGGCGAGAACTTCGGCGTCCACGCGCACTGCGGATTCAGGCGGAGTGGTGAGCTTCCAGTCGGTGTTCATCGCGGGCATAGTCGACCGCCGCGCACCCCGAACTCAAGCTCCACCACCCGAACGTGTACTCATTTCAGGGTTCTTCGGGACCGCGGTGATGAGCTCGCGAAGACCTTCGGCGTCCCGGAGATCCGCAGGTCGCAGCGTGTAGTCGTGGCGGACGTAGTGGAAGGCGGCCCGGACCTCCTCCAGCGGGGTCTTCGACAGCTCCGCCCACGCCAGCCGGTACGCGGCCAGCTGCACCGACAGCGACGGGATCTGGTCGCCGCTGGGGACTCCGCCGGTCTTCCAGTCCACGACCGTCCAGCCGCCGTCGGGATCGGCGAAGACCGCGTCCATCCGGCCGCGCAGCACGATCCCCTCCACCTGGGTCTCGAACGGCACCTCGACGCGGTGCGGGGTCCTGTCGGCCCAGGAGCCTTCGAGGAACGCCTTCTGCAGCTCGGCGAGGTCCTCGTGCATCGGAGCGGAATCGTCGGCGGCACCGGGCAGTTCGTCGACGTCGAGCAGCGCCGAGGAGGTGAACCGGTGCTCCAGCCAGGCGTGGAACGCGGTGCCCCGGCGGGTCATCGGGTTCGGCGGGTACGGCAGCGGACGCCGCAGCCTGCGGGCCAGCGCGTCGGTGTCACCGGCGAGCTCGACGAGCTGGCTGACCGACAGGTGGTCGGGCAGCCGGACCTGCTCGCGGCGCTGCGCGGCGGCGGCCCGCTCCGCCAGCAGGACGTCGACGTCGCGCGCCCAGCCATCGGGGTCCTCGTCCACCTCGATCGAATCCACCGCGGACAGGGCCGTGCGGACCAGTTCCGCGCCTTCGGCGACGGCTTCGCGACGCTGTCCCAGCGGATCCACCGGCCACTCGGCGGAGCGGACCTCGTCGGCCAGCGGGTTCTCGGCGTCCTCGTCCGGGGTCGGGCACCACTCGTCGATGACGCCGACGCGGTCGCCGTGCACGACCTCCGCGGTCTCGGTGAGGAAGTCCGACGGGCCCTTGGGCCGGTCACCGCTCTCGCCCCACCAGTGCCCGGACAGCAGCAGCGTGCGCTCCGAGCGGGTCACCGCGACGTAGAACAGGCGGCGCTCCTCGGCGAGCCTGCGGGCCTCGAACTCCTCGTCGTGGATGCCCAGCGCCTCGCCGAGCTCCTTGCGGTCCAGCCCGTTCAGCCGGTCCACGTCCAGCTTGGGCAGGTCGGGGGCGTCGCCGCGCAGCTCGGCGGGCAGCGAGGTCACCGACCGCAGCCACGACGAGGACTTGCGCTTGCCGGGGAAGACGTCGTTGACCAGGTGCGGAACGGCCACGACCTGCCACTCCAGGCCCTTGGCCGCGTGCACGGTGAGGATCTGCACGCGGTCGTCGGCGACCTCGACCTCACCGGGTTCCAGACCGTCCTCGGCGCGCTCGGCGGCGGCGAAGTAGTCCAGCAGCGACGGCAGCGTCGCCGACGGGCTGGCGGTGGCGAACGAGGTGACCACGTCGGCGAAGGCGTCTAGGTGGATGCGGCCCACACCGCCCGGCCGGGCCAGGCTCTCGATGTCCAGCAGCAGCGTGCGCTCGGCGTCGGCGACCAGCTCCGGCAGCGGTTGGTCCAGGCGGCGGCGCAGGGCGGCGAGCTCGCCGCCGAGCCTGCGGATGCGGTCGTAGCCCTGCTCGGAGTAGCGCTCGGGCCGGCCGGGGTCGTCGAGCGCGTCGGCCAGGCCCGCCTGCTCGGCGTTCTCGCCCGGCAGCGCGGCGTGGACCACCGCCGTGGCGTCGTCCGACTCGGGTTCGCCGAAGAACTGCGTGCCGAGCTCCCGCGCCCGCTCCCACAGCGCCGCCAGGTCGGCGGCTCCGATCCGCCAGCGCGAACCGGTCAGCAGCCGGGCCGCGGCCGTGCCCGCGAGCGGGTCGACGAGCAGCCGGAGCGCGCTGACCAGGTCGCGCACCTCCGGCTCGTCCAACAGCCCGCCGAGTCCGACGACCTCCACCGGAAGACCGCGTTCCCGCAGCGCGACCGCGATGTCGGCCATGTCGGCGCGGCGGCGCACCAGCACGGCGGCGGTCGGCGGTCGGCCGGTCTCGTCGATCGAGGACTGCCACTGGGCGTGGATCCGGTCGGCGACCCACTCTCGCTCGGCGCGGACGTGCTCGGCCAGCAGCACCCGGATGTCGCCGTCCTCGGCGCCTTCGCGAGCGCGGAGCGCGTCGACCTCCAGGCCGATCCTGCGCAGCGGTTCGGAGACCGCGTTGGCGATCCGCAGCACCTCTTCGGGATTGCGGAAACTGGTCAGCAGTCCGTAGCGGTGCGCGGGAGCCAGGTGGTCGGCCTCGGTGCGCGGGAAGTCGGTGGTGAACCGGGGCAGGTTCGCAGCGCTCGCACCGCGCCAGCCGTAGATCGCCTGCGCGGGGTCGCCCACCGACGTGACCGGTAGGGACGCGGAGTCGCCGCCGAACAGCGAGCGCAGCAGGACGCGCTGGGCGTGTCCGGTGTCCTGGTACTCGTCGAGCAGCACCGCGCCGTAGCGGGCGCGTTCGCCCTCGACGACCTCCGGGTGACCGGCGGCGAGGTTGGCCGCCAGCGACATCTGGTCGGCGAAGTCCATCGCGCCTTCGCGGCGCTTGCGCTGCGCGTACTCCTCGACCAGCGGCAGCATCGCGATCCGGAGCCGTTGCGCGGCGACGACTTTCACCAGGTCCTGCGGCAGGTTGGCGCGCTGGCCCTTGGCGCGCGGCGCGTTCTCCACCGCCTCGCAGAGCTTCTCCGCGTGCACCCGCAGCTCGTCCGGGCTCACGAGGTGTTCGGCGAGCTCACCGGCCAGCGCCAGCAGGTAGCTGGTGACCGTGGTGGGCACCTTGTCGGTGTCGAGGTCTTCGGTCCAGCTCGCCACCACGCGGTGCGCGAGCTGCCACGAGGCGGTCGCGGTGAGCAGCCGCGCGCCCGGCTCCACCGGCACGCGCAGGCCGTGCTCGCCGACGATGCGCCCGGCGTAGGCGTGGTAGGTCAGCACGGTCGGTTCTTCGGTGAGCACCGCCGAGCGCAACTGCCCGCTCGGGTCGACCTCGTCGAGCAGGCCGGACCCGGCGAGCCTGCGCAGCCGGGCGCGGACCCGGTCGGCGAGCTGGCGGGCGGCCTTGCGGGTGAATGTCAGACCCAGCACGCGCTCGGGCGTGACCAGCTGGTTGGCGACCAGCCACACGACGCGCGCGGCCATCGTCTCGGTCTTGCCCGCCCCGGCACCGGCCACCACCAGCGCCGGTTCGGGCGGTGCGGCGATGACCTCGGCCTGCTCGGGCGTGGGCTGGTGCAGGCCGAGCGCCTGGGCGATCCGCTGTGGACTGATCACTGCGAAACCTGCCTACCTGCTGGGTGAACCGGGCAGCTGGTGCGCGCCGGGCAGCGCGGGCAGTCGGTGTTCTCGCTGGCCACGTAGGCCGGTCCGAGGCTGGACTCGGCGGCGCTGTGCACGACGTCGAGCCACACCTTGATCTTCTCCTGGTCGAGCGGTTCCTGCGCGCGTTCGGTCGCCGAGCCCTTGCGGTCGGACTTGGCGACGTAGAGCAGCCGGGCTCCCCCGGGTTCCTGCTCGTCGCCGAAGGCGCCGAGCGCGGCGGCCAGCTGGTAGACCGCCAGCTGCGGGTGTTCCTCGGCGTCACCCTTGCTGACCGGTGCTTTCGCCGTCTTGACGTCGACGACGACCGGCCGCCCGGAGGCGTCGGACTCGAGCCGGTCGACCCGGCCGCGCAACCGCAGCCGGGGACCGCCTTCGCGGCCCTGCACGGTGACGTCGAGGTCGCGCTCCACGCCGACCTGGGTGAGCTCGGCGCGGGACTGCACCAGCCAGACGACGAACGCGTTGAGCATCCCCTCGACGCGCTTGCGTTCCTTGCGGGAGAACCACGGCGCCCCGGCGTCGATGGTCTGCCAGGCCTCGTCGAGCGCCCGGTGGAGCTGGTCGGTGTCGGCGCCGTCGGCGGCGGCCTGCACCAGCGCGTGCACGAGAGTTCCTGTGACGGCGGCGAGTTCGGCCGTGTCCTGGCCGCCGTTGCGCTCGACCAGCCAGCGCAGCGGGCACTTCGCGAGGATGTCCACCGTGGAGGGCGAGACCTTGACCGGGTCGTCGCCGGTGACCAGCGGCGCGTCGGTGGACGGTGCGGGCAGGCCGTACCAGGTGTCGGGGTCGGCGCCGGGCACGCCGTCGGCGGCGAGCCGGGCGAGCTGCCCGGCCGCGCGGCGCCTGCGCTCCTCGGGCTCCTCGGAGTCGCAGACCACCCGGCGCAGCTCACCGACCAGGTCGGCCAGCGTGAGGCCCCGCTCCGGGCGGGCGATCGGGCGTTCCGCGGAATCCGGATCGCTCTCCACGCCGTCGAGCTCGTCGAGGAACCGGGACGGCTGCTCGTCCTCGCCGCGCACCGCGCTGACCAGCAGGCTGCGGCGGGCGCGGCTGGCGGCGACCAGCAGCAGCCGGCGTTCCTCGGCCAGCAGCGGCGCCGTCGCCGACACCCGTTCCGCGGTCATCCCCGACAGCACGTCCACCAGGTGCTCGACACCGAGCAGCGAGCCGCGGAGCCGCAGGTCGGGCCAGCTGCCCTCCTGCACGCCGGGAACCGCCACCACGTCCCACTCCTGCCCGGTGGCGGCGTGAGCGGTGAGGATCTGGACCGCGTTGTCCCGCGGCGCGGTCGGCGCCAGCGAGGACCCGGCGATCTGCTGGTCTGCGAGGTAGTCGGCGAACCCGGCCGCGTCGTTGCCGGGAGACCGGTCGACGAACTGGGCCGCCGCGTCGAACAGCGCCACGATCGCGTCCAGGTCGCGGTCGGCCTGCGCGCCGGTGACGCCGTGGCGCTCGGACTGGGCGACCCAGCGCTTCTCCAGCCCGCTGGCCTTCCACACCCGCCACAGGGTTTCCTCGACGCTCTGACCCTTGTCCGCCGATTCCTGCGCGGTGCGCAGCAGAGCCGCGACGCGGCGGGCCGGTTCGGCGGCCGAGTCCTCCAGCGCGGCCAGCCGGTCGCCGTCGCGCAGCACCTCGACCAGCAGCACACCGCTGGGACGGCTGCCGCCCGACGCCGACTCCAGGCGCAGCAGACCCCGCCGCAACCGGCGCAGCGCCAGCGGGTCGGCGCCGCCGAGCTGCGAGGACAGCAGGACGGCCGCCGCGTCGGCGTCGAGCTCGTGCGGGCGGACCGCGCACCGCAGCAGTGTCAGCAGTGGACGGACGGCGGCGCGCTGCGACAGCGGCACGTCGTCCACCGGCAGCGCGATCGGCACTCCGGCGGCCAGCAACGCGCGCCGCAGCACCGGCAGCGACCGGCCCGTGGAGCGCACCACCACACCCATCCGGGACCAGGGGATCTCGTCGAGCAGGTGAGCGCGGCGGAGCTGGTCGGCGACCCACGCCGCCTCCTGCGCCTCGGTCGCCAGCAACCGCACCTGCACCGCGCCGCCGGCCGTCTCGTCCTGCTGGGACTCCGGCTCGGGTTCGACCAGGCGGCGCTGCGGACCGTGGCCGGGCAGCCGGGAAGCCAAGCGCTGCACGGCTTCTCGCACCGACTTGGACATGCGGTGATCGACCGTGAGCACCGCGGTGTCGGTGCCGCCGGGATCGGCGTCGAGCAGGCAGCGCGGGTCGGCGCCGCGGAAGGTGTAGACGGACTGGTCCGGGTCACCGGCGAGGATGAACTCGGTGGCGGTGTCGCCGAGCGTGCGGATCAGCCGGTACTGCTGCGGGTCCAGGTGCTGCGCGTCGTCGACCAGCACGTACCGGACCCGGTCCTGCTCGGCCATGAGCAGCCCGGAGTCGGTGGCGAAGGCCAGGCGCGCGGAGCCGACGAGCTCGGCGGCGTCCAGGGCCGGGGCCTGCGAGCCTCCGGCGCCGCGCAGCAGCGTGACCTGTTCGTACTGGCGGCCGAACCGTCCGGCGGCCACCCATTCCGGGCGTCCGTGCTCGCGCCCGAGGGCGATCAGCCGGTCCGGGTCGACGCCGCGTTCGGCCGCGCGCAGCAGCAGGTCCCGCAACTCCTCGGCGAAGCCCGGGACGGTCAGGGCCGGCTGCAGCGGCTCCGGCCAGTCGGGAGCGCCCTGCTCGACGTCGCCTTCCAGCAGTTCGCGGACCAGGGCGTCCTGGTCGGGGCCGTTGAGCAGCTGCGGCGGCGGGAGCTCGTCTCGCACCGCCTGCAGCCGCAGGACGGCGAAGGCGTAGGAGTGCACGGTGCGCACCAGCGGTTCCGGTGCGGTGCGCACGTCCTCGCCGGATCCGGTGAGCAACCGGGTGATCTCGGTGCGCATCCACGACGCCGCGCGGCGGCTGGACGTGAGCACGAGGACGTTCTCCGGTGACACGCCCCGGTTTCGGATCCGGTCGGCCGCGATCTCGGCGATCAGCGTCGACTTCCCCGTTCCCGGACCGCCCAGGACGCGGAGGAACCCGAAGGAGTGCTCCAGCGCCCGGCGACCCGCTTCGTCCCAGGTCGTGGCGCGGCGCGCGGTCTCGGCGCGGCGCACGAGCACGGGCGAAGTCGCGGGAGGCACGCACCGAATGGAACCACGTGGAGGGGACAAGATCGGTTCCGGGCACGCCGGAATGTGCCCGAGTTCTCCGGGATTTCCAACTGTGAATGCTGGGATCGCGCTCCGACGTTTGGTGGTACAAACCAATTTTGCGGTCTGGCAGATTTCCTCCCATCGCGGGCCTCCCCCGCCCGTGACCTGCGAATTCGCGCAGCCCCGATCGCGCGACGCAACCCCGAAGAAGGAGGAAGCGTGAGCAAGATCCGCACGAGCCTGCTCGCCGGCGCCGCCGTCCTCGGCACGTTGGCCCTCGGCGCGGCCCCGGCGCTCAGCGCCGAGGAACCCAGCGCCGCCACGAGCCCGGTCGCCGCCTCGCCGTACCTGTACAACGGCTGGGGCAGCCCGCCCGCGCCCGCCGATGTCATGAACGCGACCGGCATCAAGGACTTCACCCTCGCCTTCATCAATTCAGACGGCGGCTGCAACCCCGCTTGGGACGGTCAGCGCCCGCTGGACGGCCAGGACAAGGCCACCATCGACGCGATCCGCGGCGCCGGCGGCGACGTGATCCCGTCCATCGGCGGCTACTCCGGCACCAAGCTCAGCGAGGTGTGCGGCGACGCCCAGCAGCTGGCCGGCGCCTACCAGAAGGTGATCGACGCCTACGGGCTCAAGGCCATCGACATCGACATCGAGGCCACCGAGTTCGAGAACCAGGCCTCCCGCGACGAGGTCGTCGAAGCGCTGAAGATCGTCAAGGAGGCCAACCCCGGCCTGCTGACCGTGGTCACCTTCCCGACCACCACCACCGGCCCGAACGACAACGGCAAGGCGATGTTCGCCAAGGCCGCCGAGGTCGGCGCGAACATCGACGTGTGGACGCAGATGCCGTTCGACTTCAACGGCTCCGACATGGCCGCGGACACCATCTCCGCGACCGAGGGCCTCAAGGAAGCGCTCAAGGCCGGCTTCGGCTACAGCGACGCCGACGCCTACGCGCACTCCGGCATCTCGTCGATGAACGGCAAGACCGACGTCGAGGGCGAGCTCGTCGACCAGGCCGCGTTCCAGAAGATGGCCGACTACGCCAAGGAGAAGGGCCTCGGCCGCTTCACCTTCTGGTCGGTCAACCGCGACCGCCCGTGCAGCGGCGGCGCCGTGGACTCCTGCAGCGGCATCGACCAGCAGGACTGGGACTTCTCCAAGATCGTCGCCGGCTTCCAGGGCTGACGCTCGGTCCCCGCAGGCGACGGCCCGCCCCTCCCACCCGGGGCGGGCCGTTCCTGTTCTGGCCCGGATCGACCCGGCGAGAGCGACATCGATCATGGACTGTTCGGGCAGGACCGTCCGCGAAGCGACCGGGACCGCTCGGCCGTGCGGTAGCTTTCGGTGCGTGGATGAGGAGACGTTCGAGCGGGTCCGGGCCGTGGTCGCGTCGATCCCCCCTGGGCGAGTGCTCTCCTACGGCGACGTCGCCGAGCTCGCCGGTCTCCGGTCCGCGCGGCTCGTCGGGCGCATCATGTCCGAGGACACCGCCGACCTGCCCTGGCACCGCGTGCTGCGCTCCAACGGCACCGTCGCCGACCACATCCGCCACCGGCAGCTCGAACTCCTCCGAGCCGAAGGCGTCCTGGTCCAGGACGGCAAGATCAACATGCGCCACTACCGCTGGTCCCGCTGACCCCTCACCCGAAGGACGACACCCCCGCGTGTCCGCCGAGGCCAGAGCCTCTCCGCGAAGCGACCATTCCTGGTGACGTCGGGCTTCGCGGGAGGTTGGAACGGGTCAGGTGTTGCGGTGGGGGAGCTCGTCGGTGATGAGGCGGACCAGGGCCGCGGTGCGGGCTCGGTCCGGGATCTCGTGGGGCAGAGCGGCTTTGGCGATGGGGGCGGCGGTGACCGGACCGACGCAGGCGATGAGGACGTTGTCGCGCAGCGCCTTTCGGAGCGCCTCGCCCCGGTCGGTGCGGTCGGCGCGGGCCAGGAAGTTGGTGGCGGCGGGAGCGCTGGTGAACGGCAGGGCGTCCACCTCGCCCGCGACGACCGCGTCGATGAGGCGGTCCAGCGGGTCCAGCTCGACCGGGTCGGTCCAGCGGTAGACGGTGACCGGCACGACCTCGGCGCCGGCTTCGGTGAGCGCGCGGCGGAACTCGAGCATCGGGTCGCCGTGGACCTGCAGCACGACCCGCTTGCCCGCCACGCCCTGTTCCAGCAGGTAGTCGAGGATCTCGGCGGATTCCTCGCTCGGCGAGGTCCACTCCTCGCGCAGTCCGGCCCCGCGCACCGCGCCCTTGGCCTTCGCGCCCCGCGCCATCACCCGGGCATCGCCGAGGTGCGCCAGGAGAGCCTCGCCCGAGGCCTCGAACCAGCCCCGGAAACCCATGCCGGTGATCGCCACGACGAAGTCCACCGGGGCCGAGAGCACCCGCTCGGTGGCGTCGGCGAGCTCGCCGTCCTCCGGCAGCGGAACCGTGTGCATCGCGGCGCCGAACAGCACGCGAGCACCCCGGCGGGCCAGCAAGTTGCCGATCTCCTCGGCCTTGCGCTCCGCCGTGATCCCGACCGTGAAACCGCTCAGAACGTCCTGCACGCGCCCATCGTCACACAACCACCCGCGCGGACCGAGGCGAAGCCCGTCACAGGACTTCGAGCACGACCTTCGACGCGCGCTCCAAGCCCGTCAGCGTCTTCGCCGATGAGCGAGGGTGCAGCGCGTGCACCGCGAGCCGGAACAGCAGGGCGCGCAGCAGCGCCTGCGGCCAGTCGGTCAGGTGCGACCAGCGCTCCACGATCGCCGGATCGGCTCCGCCCCAGGCCAGCGAGTCCACGACCACCACGGCCGCGGCCCACTCGGCGGGCCGCCAGTAGGCGTTGAAGTCGATCACCCCGGGCGAGGCGCCGCCTGCGAAGAGCACGTTGCCGAACAGGTCGCCGTGCACGACCTGCGCCTGCAGCTGCACCGGGCGCCGCGAACCGGCCAGCACGTCGTAGAGCCTGCCGCCCTTCTCCTGCGGCAGCGCGTAGTCCTCCTCGCCCCACGCCATCCGGTCGGACAGCGCGTAGATGTCCTGGCGCAGCTGCAGGAACCGCGGCCGGGACAGGAACCTGCTGGCCGCGTGCAGCCGCAGCGACATCGCCACGACCTCGTCGTGCCGCGGCTCGGGACGGCCCATGACGTCGCGGCTGGCGGACCAGCCCGAGACCACCCAGCGGCCGTCGGTCGAGCGGACCGGACGCGAGATCCGGACGTCGTCGGGTTCCAGCACGTCGAGGGTCTGCGCGACCCACGCGGCTTCGGCGGTGTTGGCGGCCGGCTTGAGCACGATCTCGCCGCAACGCCACGCGACCGCGCCCTCCAGCGCCTCGGGCTCTTCGACACGCGCGCCGAACGCCGCGCACACGTGCGGCGGTGGCGGCTCCGGCGTAGCACTCACGCGCCAGACGCTACCTCGAAGATCGCGGATTGGGCAGCAGGCGCTCCGCATCTAGCGGTTCTCGTGCGCGAAGAGCGGTGCACCGGTTCCTCGGAACCGGTGCACCGCTCTGGCGTGACTTCGATCAGTAGGTCGGCAGGCTCTTGTCGACCTGGTTGGCCCAGCCCAGCACACCGCCACCGACGTGCACGGCGTCGGCGAAGCCGGCCTTGTGCAGCGCCGCCAGCGCCTCGGCGGAACGGCCACCGGACTTGCAGTGCAGGACGATCTTGCGGTCCTGCGGCAGCTCGGACAGCGCCTCACCGGACAGGATGCGGTCCTTGGGGATCAGCTTCGAGCCGTCGATCTTGACGATCTCGTACTCGTGCGGTTCCCGGACGTCGATCAGCTCGAACTTCTCGCCCCGATCGAACATGTCCTTGAGCTCCTGCGGCGTGATGGTGCTGTTCGCCGCGGCGTTCTGCGCGTCGTCGGAGACCACCCCGCAGAACGCCTCGTAGTCGATCAGCTCGTTGATCGGGTCGGCGTTCGGGTCCTTGCGGATCTTGACGGTGCGGTAGCTCATCTCCAGCGCGTCGTAGATCATCAGCCGGCCCAGCAGCGTCTCACCGATGCCGGTGATCAGCTTGATGGCCTCGTTGACCATGATCGAACCGATGGAGGCGCACAGCACGCCCAGCACGCCGCCCTCGGCGCACGACGGCACCATGCCGGGCGGCGGCGGCTCGGGGTAGAGGTCGCGGTACTGCGGCCCGTGCTCGGCCCAGAACACGCTGGCCTGGCCCTCGAAGCGGAAGATCGAACCCCACACGTACGGCTTGCCCAGCAGCACGGCGGCGTCGTTGACCAAGTACCTGGTGGCGAAGTTGTCCGTGCCGTCCAGGATCAGGTCGTAGTCGCGGAAGATGTCGAGGGCGTTGTCCGAGGTCAGGTGCGTCTGGTGCAGGTTGACCTGGACGTAGGGGTTGACCTCGGCGATGGAGTCCTTGGCCGACTCCGCCTTCGGGCGGCCCAGGTCGGACTGCCCGTGGATGACCTGGCGGTGCAGGTTCGACTCGTCGACCTCGTCGAACTCGACGATGCCGAGCGTGCCGACCCCGGCCGCGGCCAGGTACAGAAGCGCCGGGCTACCGAGCCCGCCGGCGCCGACCACCAGGACCTTGGCGTTCTTCAGCCGCTTCTGCCCGTCCATCCCGACGTCCGGGATGATCAGGTGGCGGCTGTAGCGCGCGACCTCTTCCTTGGTCAGCTCCGACGCCGGCTCGACCAGCGGCGGTAGCGACGTTGCGCCGGACATTCCCAGCTCCTCCTCTGGTGGCGGCACCGCTCGCTGCGAGAGCGGCCGGTGCCTCAAAAGCGTCCACGTGTTGACTCGAAGGCAACACGGAATCTGCAACGCAAGCCTGAACGATCCGATTCCCCAACCCAAACTACTCCCAGCATCCGGGACGGCGGCCGGCTCGCGGGACGCCGCGCCTAGAAGCCGGGCGCGACCGGGAACGGCCAGGCGTTCGGGCGGCAGACGAAACCGTTCGCGTCGATCGTCGTGCCCTGGTCGGCGACCTGGTTGAGGTCGTGCAGCTCGTTGTTGGCGACGCTGAAGGTCTGCTGCATCATCACCGGCGCCAGCGCTCCCTGACCCGGGCAGCCGACGTGCTTGTTGGCGAAGACGTGGCCGACCTCATGGTTGATGGCGTAGCGGCGGTAGTTGCCGATGTCACCTTCGAACGACACCGCGCCGCGCACCCACCGGGCCGCGTTGATGTAGACCATGTCGCCCTTGCGGCACGAGCTGTCGTAGGGCACGCCCGCGGTGTAGTCGCAGGCCTCGCGGGCCGTCTGCTGGCTGACCAGGATCACCCGGAAGTCCGGGCGCGGACCGCTGGAGTCGACCCGCTGCAGCGAGATGCCGCCCGCCTCCGGGTTCGTCCAGCTGCGCGGGTCCGACAGGGTCGTCTGCACCAGGTTGCCGAACTCGGCGTTGGGGTCGGGCAGCTGCACGCCGACCTCCAGCTCCACGCTGTAGCGGTAGAGCTGCCCGGAGCCCACGACCGGGGACGTGCCGGGCAGCACCTGGAAGGTGCGGGCACCGGTCTCCGGGATCGGACCGCCGGGAGGCAGGTCGGCGGAGAACATGTTGACCGGGAAGGTCTGGCTCGGCGGCGCCTCGCGGACGATCGGCTCGCCCGGCCCCTGCTCGGCGATCGGCGGCGGCCCGGTCAGCGCGGCGTTGACATCGCCCGGGCGCACGGTCTGCAGCACCGCGAGCGCGGTGATGACCACCAGCAGCGGCAGCGCGTAGACCCGCCATCCGTAGCGGCCCAGGACGCTCTTGCGGTGCCTGGCGCGGTAGTTGCCCTGCGGCGGCTCGGGCGTCCAGGAGGCGGCCAGCGGCTCGTCCCCGGGTGCTTCACCTCGCCGCCGCGACCGGTCCGCCAGACCACGCGACTCACGCGCGGAACGGTCCGCCGGATGGCGGTCTTCCACGGAGTCGCTGGAGGGCTGCGGCGGGCGGTTCACCCCAATAGCGTGCCACAGCCCGACCAGCCAACTCCGTCACACCGACCACTAGGGGTGAGCACCGCCGAAAAGATCACCCTTGTTGCGTAAGAGCGCCTTTCACCAGGTGTCGGACAGCGCGAGCCCCAGGATGGCGCGCGCCACCATCGCAGGGCGTTCCAACTGGGCGACGTGACCGGTGCGCGGCAGCACGAGCAGCCGTCCACGCGGCAGCAGCGTCGCCGTGCGTGGTGCCTTGCGGACTGAAACCACCCGATCGTTGTCACCCCAGATCACCAGTGCGGGCGCGCCGACCCTGGGCAGCAACCGCCACAGCGAGCGCGCCGGCGGCGTGACCCAGGAGCGCATCAGCTCCACGGTCGTGCGAGCCAGCGCCGCGGTGGCCCACGGCAAGCTCGCGCGCTCGGCGAACTCCTCCGCCGCCTCGTCCAGGCGGTGCGGCGGGACCCGGTCCGGCTCGGCGAAGCACACCCGGACCAGCTGCTCGGCGCGTTCCCTCGGGGTGACCTCCGCGAGCCTGCGGCGAGTGGGCGGTCCGACGACCGGCAGCAGGGCCAGGGCCAGCCGCGGATCGGAGATCCGGCTCGGGCTCGGACGCAGGTCCGGCATCGCCGGGGAGATCACCGTCAGCGTGCTGACCAGGTCAGGACGCCGCACGGCGACCTCGATGGCCACGGCCGCGCCGAAGGAGTTGCCGGTCAGGTGCACAGCTCCGGCACGCAGCTCGGTCAGCAGCCGGATGATCAGGTCGGCGTTCTCCTGCCGCGTGTAGCCGAAGCCCGCCGGAGGCTGCGAGCGGCCGAAACCGGGCAGGTCCACCGCGACGCTGCGCAGGTGACCGGACATCTGGGCGGCCAGGTCGGTCCAGTTCGTCGACGACCCGGCGAGCCCGTGCAGGTGAACGGCGGTCTCCGCGCCGGGCGGCCCCTCCGTCTCGCGGACGTGCAACCAGGCCGTACCGGAGTCCTCGGCCGCGGGCAGGTCTATCCTGCGACCCTCCGGAGGACGCAGGTGGGGATCCAGCGCGGGGAGGCCGTCGGCCAGCGGCACCCGCGTCAGGGCGTCGCGATCCAGCCGGTTCCGCCTCGCAGGCCGGTGCAGGTTCACGTCGGTCGCACGCGTCGTCATCGGTACAGGATGCAGTCCGAACCGGACGGATTGCGGTAAGCGGCTTTACTGGCGAGTAGAGTCGGGGAAGTTTGGGGGCTGCATGGCCACCGATCGCGGCGGAAGGAAGAGGCGAGGATGACCGGGACCGCGCAGCCGAACAAGGGGATCCGGTTGCCGCGCGACGCGCGCCGGGCGCAGCTGCTCGAAGCTGCGCAGTACGTGTTCGTGCACAACGGTTACCACGCTGCGGCGATGGACGACATCGCCGAGCGCGCGGGAGTGAGCAAACCGGTCCTCTACCAGCACTTCCCCGGCAAGCTGGAGCTGTACCTGGCGCTGCTGGAGACCCACGGCAACGAGCTCGTCCGCCGGGTCCGCACGGCGATAGAATCGACCGCCGACAACAAGCTGCGCGTGCGCGCGGCCATCGGCGCGTTCTACGAGTTCGTCGCCAGCGAGGACCAGGCCTTCCGCCTCGTGTTCGAATCCGACCTGCGCGGTGAGCCCGCGGTGGAGAAGGCCGTCGAGAACTCGCTCTCCGGCTGCATCGACGCGATCACCGAAGCCGTGACGGCCGACGCCGGGCTGGACGCCGCCCGAGCCCGCCTCCTCGCGGTCGGGCTCGTGGGCCTCGCCCAGGTCACCGCCCGCGACTGGCTCGACGAGCAGCAGAAGATCCCCCGCGACGAGGCCGTCAACCTGATGTCGACCCTCGCCTGGAAGGGCCTGGCGGGCTTCCCCCTCCAGACGCCCTGACCCGACGAGGTCCAACCTGCCTCTCGCACCCGGGCGTGTCCGTGCAGGTCAGAGCCGTTCCCGAGCAGGGGGGTTCGAACTTCGCGAAATCGAAACCCCCCTGGTCGGGTGACGTCAGAGCAGCGTGGCCAGGCGTGCGGTGAGTTCCTCCGTGCGCTCCAGCGGGAGCATGTGGCCCGCTCCCGGGTAGAGGTAGAACCCGGCGCTCGGCAGCTCCTCGGCGATCTTCTCCGCGTGGTCGGGCGGGGTGAGGCGGTCCGAGCCGCCCGCGAAGATCAGGGTCGGGATGCCGTCGAGCCTCGACAGGGCCTCGGCGCGCTCGTGGGCGGCGAGCGACTCGCGATAGCCGGCCATGTTCACCGGGTGGCACCCGGCCAGCCAGGACGCGGTGGCCGCCACGTCGTCGCGCTGGGGCCGCTTGCCGAACAGCAGCCAGCGGACACCCGGTCGCAGCCAGCCGGAGGCACCGCTGACCCGCTGCCCCTGGGCACCCGCCAGGTAGCGCCGGAGCACCCGCTCACCGGCGTTGAAGACGTCCGCACCGGGCTTGGGCAGGCCGAAGCCGGGCTCGGCGAGGTTGCCCGAGGAGGTCGCCACGAGCGCGACCCCGCGCACGCGGTCGAACACCTGCGGGTGCTGCTCGACGAGCGCCATGATCGTCATGCCGCCCATCGAGTGCCCGGCCAGCACGAGCTCGCCCTCGGGCACGCGGTCGGCGATGAGCTCGGCGAGGTCGTCCGCGCAACGGCGGATGGTGGCGTCACCGGGTCTGGCCGGACGGCTGCCGCCGTGACCGCGCAGGTCGTAGCGCAGCGTCCGCACGTTGCGCCCGGCCGCGGCGGGCAGTCCGGCGGCGACGCGGTCCCAGGTGTGCTTGCTCAGCGTCCAGCCGTGCACGAACACCGCGGTGACCGGGGCGTCCGCGGGGCCCTCGTCGATCAGCCGCAGCCGGGCGCCGTCGCTGGTGGTGAACTCGGCGGGAGTAACCGTCTGCAATTCCGCTCCATCAAGATTGCGTGTTACCGGTGGTAACAGTAACCTCAGGTAGCGTGAGTCACAGTGCCCGGCATGTCAAGGCTGCCCGAAACGACGAGCACAAGGGCGACGCCCGCAAGGAGCGGTGGCGCGAGCACCGGCTGGCCCGGCGCGCCGAACTCGTCCAAGCGGCCGTGCGCGCGATCGGCGAGCACGGCGCCGAAGTCGGCATGGACGACATCGCCGCCGAGGCCGGCGTCAGCAAACCCGTGCTCTACCGGCACTTCAGCGACAAGAGCGACCTCTACGTCGCCGTCGGCGAGTGGGGCACCGACCTGCTGATGCAGCGGCTCCGGCCGCTGTTCAAGATCAACGGCTCCGCCAACGAGCTCATCCGGCGGCTGCTCGACGCCTACCTGGGCCTCATCGAGGAGTACCCGGACCTCTACCGGTTCGTCGTGCAGCGCAACTTCACCGACCGGCCCGTCGCCAGCGACCCGGTGTCCAACGAGAAGACCGTCATCGCCAACTCGCTGGCCAGGCTGCTCGGCCGCTACATGCGCGCGCTGGGCCTGGACTCCGGCGGTGTCGAGGTGTGGAGCCACGGCCTGGTCGGTCTCGTGCAGGCCAGCGGTGACTGGTGGCTGGACCGGCAGACGATGAGCCGCGACGACCTCACCACCTACCTGGCGCAGGTCATCTGGTCGGGCATCGACGGCGTGCTGCGCTCGGCCGGGCTGGTCCTCGACCCGGACGAGAACCTCGACCTGCTCGACGAGACCTACCTGGAGGTCGTCCCCGACGACGAGCTCGGCTGACACGCGTCGAGGGGCACCCCGGAAACCCGGGATGCCCCTCGACCAGCTCGAATCGGGCGTCAGCCGACCCCGAAGCCCACGCGCGGCACGTCCGCCGGACCGATCTCGATGTAGGCGATCTTGGTCGACGGGATGATGATGCGCCGCCCCTTGCTGTCGTCCAGCGCCAGCACGCTCGCCTCGTTCTTCAGCGCGTCGGAGACCAGCGACTCGATCTCCTGCGGGGACTGCCCGCTGTCGACCGTCAGCTCGCGCGGACTGTCCACGACGCCGATCTTGACCTCCACGCCGAACCTCCGTAGGGCACTAGAAACGATGTGACTGCGCAAGGCTATCCCAGCCACCCGGCGAGGCACTGGATCTGCCCATTCGCTAAGAGCGAATCAGCCCAGGCCGAGCCGGCCCATGCGCTTGGTGTGGTTGCTCTGCAGGCGGCGGAACATCGCGCCTATCCCGGTGAGGTCCCCCGAGCCCTTGATGATCAGCTCGGCCAGCGCGTCGCGCTCGGCGACCACGTGCTGGGCCTGGGTGATCGCCTCGCCCAGCAGGCGGCGTCCCCACAGCGTCAGCTTGTCGCGCAGCGAGCGGTCGTCGGCGCAGGCCGCCTGCACCTCGCGCTCGGCGAACGCGGAGTGGCCGGTGTCGGCCAGCACCGTCAGCACCAGCTCGCGCGTGTCGGCCTCCAGCCACTCGGCGACCTCGCGGTAGAAGTCCGCGGCCAGCCCGTCCCCGACGTAGGCCTTGACCAGCGATTCCAGCCACGAGTGCGGCGCCGTGGAGGAGTTGAACGCCTCGAAGGGCTGGGCGAAGGGCTGCATGGCCTCGTCGACCGCGACCCCGCGCGCGGCCAGCGCCTGCTCCAGCATCCGGTAGTGGCCGATCTCGGCCGCCGCCATGCTCGACAGCGCCGCTCGGCCGGTCAGCGTCGGCGCGGTGCGCGCGTCCTCGGCGAGGCGGTCGAACGCCGAGAGCTCGCCGTAGGCCAGCGCCGCGAGCAGGTCCACGACGCCTTCCTGGTAACGTTCGTCACTTTCACCCGGCATGGTGGCCCGCTGGTCAGCCTCGTTCATGGCTGCGAGCGTAACCGTCGGCACGCCCGAGTTATACGCGCCACGTCAGTTTTGGCTGAAGAACAGGTATCCTCGAACTCGGAGGAGCAATCGGCGTCCAGACGACGCGGTCGAACACCGTGGGGTCGGCTCCCCGAAACGTCACCGGGCGACGGGCGCCCGAGCGAGACGGCCCCGGACATGTCGGCGCGACGCGGCTCGAGCGAACGGCTCGACGGCCTTGGCGCGCATGCGATGCCGAAGAGACAACGAACCAGCCAGCGGGGTACTCGCCGCTGTAGCGAAACGAAGGCGCGCACCATTACGTCGGTGACCACGAGCACTCCGAGCAGCCGCGAAACGGCGGCCGCCGTGTGCCGGGAGGACGTCGCCACGGGATCGGCCCGAACCGGGAGGAACGCGCGCAGGTACCGAGAGAGGCGATCATTCTGACGTTCACGAACACCCAGGCCCCTGGCGGCCTCGAAGATCAGACCGGGGGCGGCGCCCCCGACATCTCGAGCAGTCCCGCGGCCGAGCCCACCGAAGAGCACCTCCCGCCGACGTTCGCCAAGCTCGACGTCCACCCGGACATCGTCAAGGCGCTCAACGACGGCGGCATCGAGCGGACCTTCGCGATCCAGGAGCTGACGCTCCCGCTGGCGATGCGCGGCGAAGACCTCATCGGTCAGGCCCGCACCGGAACCGGCAAGACCCTGGGCTTCGGCGTCCCGCTGCTGCACCGCGTGGGCGGTGCCGGCGACGGCACCCCGCAGGCCCTGATCGTGGTCCCGACCCGCGAGCTGTGCTTGCAGGTCACCCGCGACCTCACCGACGCGAGCAAGCACCTGGGCGTGCGGACCCTCGCCGTCTACGGCGGCCGCCCGTACGAGGAGCAGATCTCCGCGCTGCGCAACGGTGTCGACGTGGTCATCGGCACCCCGGGCCGCCTGCTGGACCTGGCCGAGCAGCGCCACCTGGTGCTGGGCAAGGTCTCCACGCTCGTGCTCGACGAGGCCGACGAGATGCTCGACCTGGGCTTCCTGCCCGACATCGAGCGGATCCTGCGGATGGTTCCCGAGCAGCGGCAGACCATGCTGTTCTCGGCGACCATGCCCGGACCGATCCTGACCCTGGCCCGCACCTTCATGACCCGGCCGACGCACATCCGCGCCGAGCAGGCCGACGAGGGCGCGGTGCACGAGCGCACCCGGCAGTTCATCTACCGCGCGCACTCGATGGACAAGTCCGAGCTGATCGCCAAGGCGCTGCAGGCCGAGGATCGCGGTCTCGCGATGGTCTTCAGCCGCACCAAGCGGCAGGCGCAGAAGCTGGCCGACGAGCTCACCGAGCGCGGCTTCGCCGCCGGTGCCGTGCACGGCGACCTGGGCCAGGGCGCCCGGGAGAAGGCGTTGCGCGCGTTCCGCTCCGGCAAGGTCGACATCCTCGTCGCCACCGACGTCGCGGCTCGCGGCATCGACGTGGCCGGCGTGACGCACGTGATCAACCTGCAGTGCCCGGACGACGAGAAGACCTACGTGCACCGCATCGGCCGCACCGGCCGCGCGGGTCGCGAGGGCGTGGCGATCACGCTGGTCGACTGGGACGAGGAACCGCGCTGGAAGATGATCAGCGACACCCTCGGCCTGGGCAAGCCGGAGCCGGTGGAGACCTACTCCACCTCGGCGCACCTGTTCACCGACCTGAGCATCCCGACCGACGTCACCGGGCGGCTTCCGCTGGCCAAGCGCACGCGCGCCGGCCTGGACGCCGAGCCGGAGGGCGAGTCGGGCGAGGCCAAGCGCCCGCGCCGCAACCGGCGCCGCACCCGCGGCGGCAAGTCCGAGGGCGGTGGCGAGCCGACCAGCGGTGCCCGGCAGGACTCCGACGCCGAGACCCGCCCGACCCGGCGCCGCAACCGCCGTCGCACCCGCAGCGGTGACGACGTCAACGCCGAGGTCGGCGCGCAGCAGTCGGAGGCCCCGGCCGCCGCCGAGTCCGGTTCGGCCGACGCGGGCGACCGTCCGCGCCGTCGTCGTCGCCGTCGTGGCGGCGAGGGCTCCTCGGAGTCCACCGACAACGCCTGACCTGCGAACACCCGGAAATCTCGACCTCCTCAGGGGGTCGAGATTTCTTCGTGTCAGGGCCCTTTCCCGAGCGCGGGTAAGCTCCGGGCCGGGAGCCCGTCGATGACTTTGGGGGAGTTGGTTTGGTCCGGCCGGAGCGGCGCACTCGGGGCGACCTGGTCGCGGTCGCGGTGATCGTGGTGGCCGCGCTCATCGGCTCGGGCGTGCTGTGGTTCAACAGCGACGCCCGGGCGACGATCTCGGAGACCGCGGCCGAGCCGCTGGCGAAACCACCCGTGCCGACCTCGGTTCCGGGCGCCCTGCACGAGATCTGGCGTGCGCCGAGCGCGGCGACCCCGGTGCCGGTGATCGCCGCACCGGCCGTGGTCACCGGCAACGGCAACGAGGTCCTCGGCCACGACCCGCTGACCGGCCGGGTCGCCTGGCGCTACGCGCGCGACATCCCGCTGTGCACGATCGGCACCGAGTGGGACCGGGCCATCGCGGTCTTCGCCAAGTCCGATAACTGCAGCGAGGTGACCTCGCTGCGAGGGCCCACCGGTGAGCGCGGCCCGCAGCGCAACACCGACGCCGAGTTCGGCACCCGGCTGCTCGGCGACGGCACCTACCTGACCGCCACCGGCCGCCGCTCCTTCGAGACCTGGCGCTCCGACCTGGTGCGCACTCAGCAGTTCGGCATCCCGCCGCAGCTGAAGAACCCGAACAACAACATCGAGCGCCCGGACTGCACCTACTCCTCGATCGCGGTCGGGCACGAGCGCGCGGCCGCCATCGAGAACTGCCCCGGCGAGACGGGCCGGGTCACCGCGATCAAGACCCATCCCGAGGACGACGAGAAGCCCGAGGAGATCTTCAGCGTCTCCCTCGGCAGCCGGGACGCCTCGGTGGTGGCCGTGACCGAGGAGCGCGTCGCCGTGGTCATGCGCGACGCCCCGCAGCTGGTGCTGTTCGACAACACCGGCCGCGTGGTCGCCACCCACCCGGTCCGCACCGGTCCCCTCGCCGGCGACGACAACGTGCGGGTGGAGAGCACCGCCATCGGGCGCCGCATCTACTGGCACACCGGCGCGGACACGATCGCGCTGGACCCGAAGACCCTCGACCCGCTGTGGACCGTCCCGGACACGCTGGGAGCGGGGACCTCGCTGGCGAACCGGCTGGTGATGCCGGTGCAGGGCGGCATGGCCGTCCTCGACCCGGTGACCGGTGTCCGCGAGCGCGTCATCCCCGTCGACCGCGGCGACCACACCGGCCCGGTCCGGCTCAACTCGGTGGGACCGGTCGTGCTGGAACAGCGCGGGGACACCCTGGTCGCGCTGCGCTGACCGCGAAAAAGGGCCTCCCGCACGCGGAAGGCCCTTCGGACCGGGTGGCGGTCCTAGACCGTCACCACCACCAGAACCAGAGCGATCCCAGCACCACGACCAGCACCCCGACCACGGCCAGGCCGCCGTTGCGATCGCGGTTGCGGTCGGCGTAGGTCTGCAGCGCGACGGCGATGAGACCCGCGACGACCTGCGAGATCACCGAGGCGACACCCGGCCCCTGCTGCCCGTGCGAGGTGGCCCAGAACTGGACGCCGATCAGGACCAGCGCCAGCACCAGGGACCCCATCGCCAGCGCACCGGTGAAGCTGCGCAGGGTGGTTCCCGCGGTGCTCACCTGGCGGGACCGGGCGAGTTCGTGGCGGTGCGGGCGGTTGCGCGGGGCCTCGGGGGCCGCGCGGCGCGGGCGGGGCGGCGGCATCCGGCGTGCACCGTCGCCCGGCGGCATGTGCCTTGTGCGGGGCGGTGTTCGGCGTTGCGGGGCTGGTGCGTGCATCGGCCCGTCCTCCGGTCGAAAGCTCATCCGTCCCCCAGCAGCGACCAGGGTCGCAGATCCGGTGCGGCCTGCTGTCCCTCGGTGCAGTGTGCCCGGAAATCGCACCAGGAGCAGTGCGGTCCGGTCCTGACCGGAAACGCCGTCTCCGCAACGGTGCTGGAGCCCGGGGACGCGGATTCCAGTGCGTCGGTTGCCTCCTGGAGCTCACCCGCCAGCGTTTCGGCGCGTTCCCGGAGTCCGTCGAGGGACTCGGCGGTGTGATCCCAGGCCGCGACCGTACCCGTCGGCAGGTGGTGCAGCTCAACCCGGTTGCACGGCCGGCGCAGCGTTGTGCGCACCGCGAGCGCGTACAAGCCCAGTGCCAGCGAGTTCTTCGCGTCGTCGACCCTCAGCCCGTGCCTGCCGGTCTTGTAGTCGACGACCACGAGCTCGCCGTCCCGCTCGTCGACGCGGTCCACCCGGCCCTCGGCGATGATCTCGCCGACCGGCGCCGACACCCAGCGCTCGACGGCCACCGGGGTGAAGTCGGCGGGCAGCTCCGCCACGTAGTCGTGGACCCAGCGCTGCGCGCGTCGTCGGTGCTCGGCGGCCTGGTCGGCGTCGGCGAAGCCGTCGGACTTCCAGTGCCGGTGCACCAGCAGCTCCGCTCGCTGCGGGGTGCGCTTGTCCGGGCGCAGCTCGAAGTAGGCCTTCAGCGCGTTGTGCACGACCGCGCCGAGCGTGGCGTTGGCCCACGGCCCTCCGCGCTTGGGCGCGGGTCTGTCGAGGTAGGTCATGCGGTACCGGCGAGGGCATCCCGCCCACGTCGACAGGCGGGCTGGGGTGACCCGCACGAGTTTCCCGGGAATGCCTTCCAGGCCGAGCTGCTGCTGCACGCCGACAACACTACGCAGAACGGCCGACCGGCAGGTCAGCTGATGACCTTGCTCCCGGTGCAGCGGGCGATGATTCGCTCCAACGAGTCGGGGTCCGTGGTCTCCTGGCCGATCCGGATCGTCTTGTTGGTGCCGTGGTAATCGCTGCTGCCGGTGGGGACCAGGTCCAGCTCGGCGGACAGCTCGCGCAGCTTCGCCCTGGTGGGCTCGTCGTGGTCGGGGTGGTCGATCTCGACCCCGGCGAGCCCGTGATCGGCCAGTTCGGCGACCACCTCGGCGTTGACCACCGGACCCCGCTTGTGGGCGAAGGGGTGCGCCAGCACGGTCGCGCCGCCCGCCTCGGAGATCATGTCGATGGCCCGGTGCACGGGCGTGTCGGTGCGCGGCAGGTAGTAGCTGCCGCTGCTGCTGAGGTACTTCGCGAAGGCTTCGTCGACGCTGGCGACCGTGCCGGCCGCGACCAGCGCGCGCGCCAGGTGCGGGCGCCCGCCCGGCGAGTCCGGCGGCAGCCCGGCCATGATCGCCTCGGGGTCGATCGGGAAGCCGTCGGAGGCCATCTGGTGGGCCATCTGGTGCAACCGCTCGCGGCGCTCGGCGCGCAGTCGCGCCTGCTCGCGCACCAGCGCGGGGGACGAGGGGTTGAACAGGTAGGCCAGCAGGTGAACCGTGACCCTGCCACCACGACCGTCGGGGCTGGAGCACGACAGCTCCGCGCCCGGGACCAACCGGAACGTTCCGGGACGGCCGAGTTCGCGCACGGCGCGTTCGGCTTCCGCCCATCCGGCGGTGGTGTCGTGGTCGGTGATCGCGACCGCGTCCAGCCCGGCAGCGACCGCGGTCGCCACCAGCTCGGCCGGTGTGTCGGTCCCGTCTGACTCGGTGGAATGCGCGTGCAGGTCGATGAGCACACCTCAGTGTGACCCATGACCGGCCGCGAGGATGCCTCGCGCCGGTGATCCCGGCCACGCGACGCCAACGCATCGGAGTTCGGGACTGCCCGCAAGCGGCGCAGCCGCGAGGCGACAGGAGCGCCTGAGCAACTGGCACCGCCCGGGTTCTGACACGTCGTCCGGGTGAGGACGGCACGACGCCGTGTATTGGCATACATCAGTCGTGGCGCCCGGAGGCCGGACGACGTGTCAGGTTCCGCTGCCCGCACCGCCAAGCAAGGCGATCACGGAGACAGTGGTTAGAGCTTCGCCGCTTTCCGCTTGCCCACCGCTGCGCGGCGGGCCTTGAGCATGGAGAAGCGGTCCTGCTGCTGGCCCTTCTTGTCACCGAACACCAGACCCGAGATCGCGTCCTCGACCTCGGTCGGGTTGGGGACGTACTCGATCCGGTTGAGCGCCTGGATCTGGCCCGCTGACTCGACGATCAGCGTGCCGTACCCGAACATCCGACCCATCAGCGAGCGGTGGAAGGTCAGGTCGGTGACCTTGGTGACCGGCATCATCGCCACGTTGGTGGTGAAGATCCCCTTCGTCATCAAGAATCTCTTGTCGGTCACCACGATGCGCTCCACGTACCAGTCGAGAACCTGGTAAGCGAAGCGGATCAGCACGACAAGACCGGCGTACCAGAGGATGTTCTGGAACAGCCAGGAGCTGCCGGCGGGCAGCAGGTACGACACCAGCACGAGTCCGACGAGCAACCCCGCCGCCTCGAACAGGTCCCACACCAAGCTGGCCCAGTGACGCCGAACCCGGATCACCCGGCGTTCGGAGTCCAGCAGGTACTCGTCGGGATCCCTAGGAGCGAACAACGCACCCGCCTCCCCGCGATTCTCGCCTTATCCCTGGAAGAGGTTCTGCATGAAGGTGATGACAGCTTCTGCAGCCCCACGAAGACTGGCCAGGATGCCGTTCACGACATTGCTGGCTTGGTCCGGCGCGGAAAACAAGAAGAACAGGAGGAAAGCAACCACTGCCCAGGTGAGGATTTTCTTCATGTTCACTGTGACGCACCCCGTCCGAAAAAGCCCTTGAGTAGCACAGGCGCCTGCTGATCCGTTGTACCGCACTCCGCCCCATTACGGCAGCTTTGTACCGCACTTGGGTCAGTCGTTTCCGGGCAGGCCCGGACCAACTACCCTCCGTGTTGATGATCGTATCTGAGAATCCCGTGATCCGCTGCGTCGGAGCTCTCATTTTTGACCCCCGAGGCAGGTTGTGCCTGGTCAAACGGGCCAATGATCCTGGTAGGGGCAAGTGGTCGATACCCGGGGGCCGGGTGGAGCACGGAGAAACCGATCATTCGGCGGTACGGCGCGAGGTTTTCGAGGAAACCGGGCTCGTCGTCACGGTCGGTGATCTCATCGGCCGGGTCGAGCGACCCGCTCCGCGCGGGACCTTCGAGATCCTCGACTACTCCTGCCGGACCAATGAATGGGTGCTTTCCGCTGGTGACGACGCCGCGGACGCAATCTGGGCCGACGGTGCGACTTTCGCCACACTCGATCGAAATGGAGCGCTCACGGCCGGTTTGGCCGAGGCGCTGCGGTCCTGGGATTGTTTACCCCGCAACGAGTGAGCGGGAATGCCGCCGGGTTACGCGTCTCCGACGGAGTAGGTGACGATCGGTGGATCGACCCCCCGAGTGGCGTCCTTTCCGGGTGCCCGAATTAGTCGACTGGTCCGCTTTCGCGTTCGCGCCATCGCTGCGACCTGTGACGTGACTTCGACGCAGTTGTCAGCAGCCCACCCGGACGGAGTATGGTTCCCGGTTGGCTGATGCAGTGCCCACCCCTTGTGGTGGATGACCTTCGGGAGGTGAGGGATCGTGAGCAGTAGTACCGACAGCGCGCTTCCGTGCAGTACCAACCGCATCCCCGCCGAGAAGGCCCGTCGCTGATCTGAGCGAGTTGGTTTCCTCCGGCCCGTCGGGGCCCGGCCGGGATGCGATACCCCGCAAGCGAGAGTGATCTCCGCCCGAGGGAACACCGCCGCGGTGCAGCGTCCGGACGACGATCCGGTCGAACGCTGACCGGACCACCGGTCTCGCGCCACGCACGTTCCCGGGCCCCGGAACCCCCTGGAGGCCGCCGTGCCGAACCTGCCTTCGCTCGGCCTGCGCAACCGCAACGGTCGCGCCGCCCAGCCCGTCGCTCGCAAGCCCGCGCCGGTGTCCGCCTACGTGGTGGACTGCGCCGTCTACGTCGACGGCCACCGGTTGGACGGGACCTGGAACCACGCCGACGCGATCGAAGAGGTCCGCCGGCGCGGCACCGGGTTCGTCTGGATCGGGCTGCACGAGCCGACCGAGGAGCAGATCAACGGCATCGCGGAGACCTTCGGGCTGCACGAGCTCGCGGTCGAGGACGCGGTGCACGCGCACCAGCGGCCCAAGCTGGAGCGCTACGACAACACGCTGTTCATGGTGCTCAAGACGGTGCGCTACGCCGACACCGAGACCCGCACCGCGACCAGCGAGATCGTCGACACCGGTGAGCTGATGGTCTTCCTCGGCCGGGACTTCGTGATCACCGTCCGGCACGGCAAGCACGCCGAGCTGGGTGACCTGCGCTGCAGGCTGGAGGACGACCCCGAGCAGCTGGCGCTGGGACCGTCAGCGGTGCTGCACGGGGTGGCCGACACGGTGGTGGACAACTACCTGGACGTCACCGAGGCGATCCAGGACGACATCGACGAGATCGAGGCCGAGGTCTTCGAACCCCGGACCAAGATCGACGCCGAGCAGATCTACCTGATGAAGCGCGAGGTCATGGAGCTGCGGCGGGCGGTGCAGCCGCTGTCGAAGCCGATGCAGCGGCTGGCCGAGGGCTACACGCCGATGATCGCCGAGGACGTGCGCTCCTACTTCCGCAACGTCGAGGACCACCTGGCGCGCGTGTCGGAGATGGTCGGCGCCTTCGACGAGCTGCTGACCACGCTGGTGGACGCCACGCTCGCCAAGATCACGCTCCAGCAGAACACCGACATGCGCAAGATCTCGGCCTGGGTCGCGATCATCTCCACGCCGACGATGATCGCCGGTATCTACGGCATGAACTTCGACTTCATGCCCGAAACCGGTTGGAAGTTCGGCTATCCGATGGTGATGGTCGTGATGCTCGTCGCCTGCATGGTGTTGTTCAAGATCTTCCGGAAGAACAAGTGGCTGTAACGATTCCGGCGCTCGAACCGATGTCGTACGTGGAAGTGAGGAGGTCCGACATGCAAGCGCACACCACCGCGCCCACCCAGCTGCGACTCCTCACCGCGAGACGAAGTCCCGTGTCTCGCCGGGAGATCGCCGAGAAGTTGTTCCGGCACTCCGCTTGGGTGCAGCGAAAACCCGGCGCGATGTGGGACGTGGTCCCCGCGCCGAGCGCCTGCGCGCGCTGACGGCCCCTGCCCGGGTAGACCGCGGGCCACATCGTGAAAACGGATCTGCAGCAACCAGAATCTCGTTCTCACGTAGGGAGGCACCGCTATGACTCGCCTGCTCTCCAGCAAGCTCACCTTTCTCGTCGCGCTGATCGCGGGCTGGATCGCCATGGAGTTCGTGCTCATCGCGAACCAGCTCTGAACCACCGCGCGGAGGGGACGGTCGCTCCAGGCCTCGCGGCCGGAGAACCGTCCCCCTCTCATGCGCTACCTGATCGTCTCGCCCGTCTTCGGGTTGAACAGGTGGATCTTGTCGGTGTCGAACCAGACCGAGAGCTGCTCGTTCTCCCGGGCCCGCGACTCCACCGACAGGCGGGTGACGACCTGGCCGTCGTCGGTGGGCACCTCGGAGCTGCCGCTGTCGGCGGCCAGTTCGTCGAGCTCCGCGCTGCTGGCCTTGGCGCCCTGCAGCGTGAAGTAGACGTACTTGTCCGAGCCCATCTCCTCGACCACGTCCACCTCACCGGTGAACGTCGCTCCCCTGGTCTTGACCGCGTCGTCGATCAGGGAGGCGTCCTCGAAGTGCTCCGGGCGGATGCCCAGCACCAGGTCCCGAGGTGCGTCGGCGGCCTCCGCGGCCTTGCGGAGCCGCTCCGGCAGCGGCACGTCGCCGAGGGCGCTGCGCAGCTCGCCCTCCGCGAGCTCCACCGGCACGAAGTTCATCGCCGGTGAGCCGATGAAGCCGGCCACGAACAGGTTCGCCGGGTTCTCGTAGAGGTGCTGCGGCGGTCCCACCTGCTGCACCACGCCACCCCGCAGCACCACGACGCGGTCGCCGAGGGTCATCGCCTCGGTCTGGTCGTGGGTGACGTAGACGGTGGTGGTGCCCAGCTGCTTCTGCAGCTTCGACACCGAGGTGCGCATCTGCACCCGCAGCTTGGCGTCCAAGTTGGACAGCGGCTCGTCCATCAGGAACGCCTTGGGGCTGCGCACGATCGCCCGGCCCATCGCGACCCGCTGCCGCTGGCCACCCGAGAGGTTGGCCGGCCTGCGGTCCAGGTGGTTGCTCAGGTCGAGGATCTTCGCGGCCTCGGCGACCTTGTCCTTCACCGTCGCGTTGTCCACCTTGGCCAGTCGCAGCGGGAAGGCCATGTTCTCGAACACGGTCATGTGCGGGTAGAGCGCGTAGGACTGGAACACCATCGCGATGTCGCGGTCCTTGGGCGCGCGCTCGTTCATCCGCTGCCCGCCGATGCGCAGCTCGCCGCCGCTGATGTCCTCCAGCCCCGCGATCATGTTGAGCGTGGTCGACTTCCCGCAGCCCGACGGACCGACCAGGATCACGAACTCGCCGTCGGTGATCTCCAGGTTGACCTCGTTGACCGCCAGCGCCCCGTCCGGGTAGCGCTTGGTCACCTTGTCCAGCACGATGTCGGCCACTTGCTTACCCCTTCACTGCGCCGGAGGTCAGTCCGGACACGATGCGTCGCTGGAAGAACAGCACGAACAGGATGATCGGAATGGTGATCACCACGGCGGCGGCGGAGATCGTCCCGGTCGGGTCCTCGAACTGCGAGTCGCCGGTGAAGAACTGCAGCGCCACCGGAACCGTTCGCGAGTTCGCCGTCGACGTCAGCGAGATGGCGAACAGGAAGTCGTTCCAGCAGAAGATGAACACCAGGATCGCGGTGGTGAACACGCCCGGTGCGGCCAGCGGTGCGATCACCCGGCGGAACGCCTGCGCGGGTGTGGCGCCGTCCATCTTGGCCGCCCTCTCCAGCTCCCACGGGATCTCCCGGAAGAACGCCGACAGCGTGTAGATCGCCAGCGGCAACGAGAAGGTGATGTAGGGCAGGATCAGTCCCGGCCAGGTGTCGAACAGGCCCACCGTCCGTTCGATGTCGAACAGCGGCGAGACCAGGGAGACCTGCGGGAACATCGCGATCAGCAGGGACGTCCCGACCAGCGCTCGCTTGCCGGGGAAGTCGAGCCGGGCGATGGCGTAGGCGGCCATGGTGCCCAGCACGACGGCGATCGCCGTGGCGATCAGCGCGATGCCGATGGAGTTCAGCAGCGCGCGGGTGAACTCGGCGGTGGAGAAGATCGCCGCGTAGTTCTCCAGAGTCCACTCCCGCGGGATGAGGTTCCCGTCGGAGAGGGTGTCGGAGGTCTTGAACGACAGCGACAGGATCCACAGCACCGGCAGCAGCGCGTAGGCCACCACGATGACGTTGAGCGCGGCCCACTTGGCTTTGCGCGCGGGCGTCGGTGTCCCGCCGAGGCCGGCCATCAGCCCCTCCCCTTCTCTTCGCTGCCCGGGGCCGCGGTGCCGAAGAGCTTCACGAAGATCCACGCGATGAGCGCGACCGCGATGAAGATCAGCACCGACATCGTCGATCCGATGCCCAGGTTGAGTCCCTTGATGAGGTTGTTGTAGGCGAGCACCGACACCGACGAGGTGTCCTGCGCTCCCCCGGTGAGCACCACGATGTGGTCGAAGACGCGGAAGGCGTCGAGGGTCCGGAACAGCAGCGCGACGAGGATCGCCGGCTTCATCACCGGCAGCATGACCTTGACGAACCGCTGCCAGGCGCCCGCTCCGTCCATCGCCGCGGCCTTGAGCAGGTCGTCGGGCACCAGCGCGAGCCCGGACATCAGCAGCAGCGCCATGAACGGCGTGGTCTTCCAGATCTCGGCGACGATGACGATCGCCAGCGCGCTTCCGTACTCGGTCAGCGGAGCACCGCTGGGGGCGATGGCGTTGGCCAGGTAGCCGGTGTCCGGCGTCCAGGCGTAGCGCCAGCTGAACGCGGCGACGACCGTGACGATGCCGTACGGGATGAGGCTGACCGTGCGCACCAGCCCCTTGCCGACCAGCGCCCGGTGCATGATCAGCGCCAGCGACATGCCCAGCACGAACTCGACCAGCACCGACACGGCGGTGACCAGGATCGTCACCCAGAACGCGCTCCACCAGTAGGTGTTGCTGAGCACGGTGATGTAGTTGTCGAACCAGATGAACTCGCGCTGGTCCGGGTACTTCAGGTCGAAGCGCTGGAAGGAGAGCCAGAACGCGTAGAGGATCGGCCAGCCGGTCACGGCGATCATCACCAGCGCGGCCGGGGCCGCCAGCAGCATCCCCAACCGGCGTTCGGCCTTCTTGCCGTCGCTGAGCGCATCTTGGGTCGCCATCAGGGCATCACTCCCTTGGATTCCAAGGCGTTCTGCACCTCGCGGCGCATCCGCTCGGCGGTGGCCTGCGGATCGATCTCGGCGATCGGGCTGAGCATGTTGGACAGCACCGTCGAGACGTTCTGCGCGGCCGGGGTCACCGGTCGCATCCCCGGGTCCTTGAGGGCTTGCAGGATCGTCTCGTGCATCGGGTACTCGGCCTGCAGCTCGGGGTCGCTGTAGGGCGATTCGATGGTGGGCGGCACGCCGTCGTTGATGGCGGAGAACTTCTGGCTCTCCTTGTCGCGCAGGCACTTCGCGGCTTCGAAGGACAGCTCCGGCTTGGTGGAGTAGCTGCTGACCGCGTAGTTGGCGCCGCCGATGGTGGACTTGCTGGGCACGTTCGGGTCCAGGCCGGGCAGGCGCGCCCAGCCGACCTTGGCGGCCAGCTCGGGCTTCTCCTCCTGCATCGAGGCGTAGACGAACGGCCAGTTGAGCTCGAAGGCCGACTGGCCGGTCTCGAACTCCTGCCGCGCGTCGTCCTCCTCGGAGTTGTTCATGCCGGGGCTGGTGACGCCCGCGTTGCCGAGGTCGCGCAGGGCTTCCAGCCCGCGCACCGCGCCCTGGTCGACGACGGCGGTCTTCCCGTCCTCGCCGATCACGCGCCCGCCCGCCGACTCCAGCAGCGTGTTGTAGTGCACGTACAGGCCCTCGAACTGCGCACCGGTGAGCGTGATCCAGTGCGGCTTGCCCTCCTGCTTGAGGCGCTGGGCGGTCGAGATCATCTCGTTCCAGCTCCGGGGCGGTTCGGCGACGAGGTCCTTGCGGTACCAGAGCAGCTGCACGTTGGTGTTCTTCGGCGCCGCGTAGAGCTTGCCCTGCCAGGTCGCGGTCTCCAGCGGCCCGGGCAGCGTGTCCCGCTCGACCTCGGCCTTGTCGGCACCGGTCCACTCGCGGACCCAGTTGGCCTCGGCGAACTCACCGGTCCAGGTGACGTCGAGGTAGAGCAGGTCCATGCCGGTGTCCCCGGCGGCGAGGCGGCGCACCATCTGCTCGCGCTGGCCGTCGGCGTCCCGGGGCAGCTTGTGGTAGACGATGTTGTACTTGCCCGCGGCTGCGGCGTTGCAGCGGTCGACGTTGTGCTGCAGGTTCTCCTCGGGTGCGCTGTAGAGGTTGATCGTGTTGGCACGTGCGGCTTGGCCGCATGCGGTCAGCGCCGACGCGCACACCAGGGACGCGCCCAGCAATGCCGCCGTACGAGTGCGGCGAACTTTCACCATCAGTCCTTCCGGTGCCCTGGTCGCGAGCGCGACCGAGCTCCCGGGATCTCGCCAACGCTCCGTCGCACCACGACCACCGGCGGTCAGCCGGTGGCTGGAAAGCTAAGGCCCGGTGATCACGGAGGGCAAGCGCTCTCGTGCCTTGTTGCCAACCCGTGAAGAACCGGTGAACGACCGATGCAACCGCTCCCCCATTAGCCCCGGATCACTTAGCCGTTTCGGCCGCCGGAGCAGGGGTTTCGTTGAAACCAAGACGATCCCGACGCCCCAAAACTAGGGGCCGAAAGGGGTGCAGAAACACCGTCAGGCAAGCACCGGAGGTGCGTTCTCACTACCCCACCTGAGCAACCGGCACCGCCGCGGGTTCGCCAGCGGCTCTCTGGGAGGACAACCGTAGCGCCGTGTATTGGTCCATACACAAGTCTCGGATCCGGAGCCAGAGAGCCGCTCAGGTTCCGCTACCCGCACCGCCGAGCAAAGGAACCACTGAGTAGTTGTCAGTAAACCCGCGCCGCCCGGCAACAGGACCACTGAGTGGTTGCCAGTGACCCCACACCACCAACCAACAAGACCGTCGAAAGACCTACGAAGCCGGAGGACGCATGGCGAGCTTGGCGAGCAGATCCCGCCCCTGTTCGGCGTGCTTCGGCTGGGCGAGGACGTCGTAGCGTCCCGCGACCAGCTGGCTGGCCGAGGAGAAGTCCCGGCGGCCGCGCGTGGAGGCGTAGCCGACGGCGGCGAAGACCAGGCCGAACACGATGCCCGCGCCGAGACCGGCCAGCACCGGGGCGATCCAGCTGCCCTGCGGGGTGAACATGCCCATGATCAGGCCGACGAACAGGCCGAACCAGGCGCCCGAGGCGGCCCCACCGCCGAGCACGCGTCCCCACGTCAGCCTGCCGGTCACGCGCTCGACCAGCATCAGGTCGACGCCGACGATGGTGACTTCCTGGACGGGGAAGTCGCTGTCGGCCAGGTGGTCGACGGCCCGCTGCGCTTCCTCGTACTTGCCGTAGGAACCGATCGGCCAGCCGGTGGGTGGCGTGGGCAGGTTGGGTGTGCCCGGCGCCGGCCGGCTCGCGCCGGTAAAGGGGTTGGACACCGCTGACACCTCCGTTGAACTGCAAATCCCGGGACGAACCGCCCCTACGACCAGGCTACCTCGCAGCATCCCCCCGAGATCATGAACGTCCCCGCACTGATGCGCACCCGATACCCACCCCGCTCAGGTGAGGAGGGGATGGGCGTCCTCGGGGGGTGACGGGCCGGGAGCGGGCCGCTGACCTGCGTCAAGCACGCGGTACGAGGTCGGCGCTGGGTGCTCGGCGGGAGCCCGCGGGTGCGGCCGGGCCCGCGGAGGCCGGCCTGGGACGCGGGTTGAGGACGTCGACGGTGCTCGCGTAGAGGACGTGGACGTAGGCCAGGGCCGGCGCGGTGAGGCTCAGCCAGGTGCCGACGTCCGATCCGTCCTCGGCGACGAGCCCGAGCACGCCCAGCGCGACCAGCGGGGTCAGGACCGTCGCGCCGGTCCTGGCGGGCACGCGGTAGGCCACCGCGGCGAACCAGGTCAGGGCGGTCGCGGCCAGCACCACCCCGAGCGGACCGAGGCGCAGGCCGGTGCTGTGCGCGCCGAGCGCCGCGACGAGCAGGAGCGCGCAGACCGCGAGCGCCGGGGCCCACCGCGCGAGTCCGCTGCCGAACGATCTGGTGAAGCAGCGGCCTGCCCAGATCGCGAACACCAGCACCAGCAGCCCGGCCAGCGGAGCCCAGTCGCCGACGTCGGCACCGGAGAAGTCGATCAACGCCGGTCCGCTGGTCGACGACCGCACCGCGCACATCGCCCTCGGCGGGCAGTCGCCCGGCAGGAGCGTCGCGGGGCCGAACATCGCACCACCTGCGGTGATCGTCAGGGCGAAGGCCGAGAGGAACCCGAGCAGCGCGGCTCGCCTCGGCGCGGCGACCGCGAACGCGGCGAGCATCAGCAGCGGCTTGACCAGCGCCATCGCCGCACGTCCCAGGAACCGCAGGACACCGGCCCCGGACGGCTGGGCCGCGCGGTGGCCGAGCAGGCCGAAGCGGGTGGCCAGCGACAGCAGGCGCGTCTCACCCAGGTCGCGGACCCGCTGGCGGCCGACGTCGAAGCTCTCCACCGAGCGGGACAGCTCGTCCGGTTGCGGCACCGGCGGTTCGGCACCGCCGTGCGGGGCCGCTCCTGTCGGCACCGACTCGACGTGCGGGACCTCGACCGCGGCGATCGTCCACTGCAGACGCTCGGTGAGCAGCCTGCGGGTCTCGGTCAGCGGGTGCTGGTCGTCGGGCGCGGCGAACATCGCGTCGAGCTCGGCGCGGACCTCGCCCGCGTGACGCGCCCACACCTCGGCGAGGAACCCGCGCCACCGCTCGGCCCGGGACTCGTCGAGCGCACCGAGCTCGGCCTCGGTCGGACTGCTGACGACGGCCCGCAGCGACTCGCTCAGCCGCTCGGGATCGCCGTGCCGCACCAGGCGTTGCGGGTCGGCGAGCATGCCGACGAGCGTGGCGGCGGCGTCCATCCGGCCCCACATCCAGTCGTTGGCGCGCCACTTCGCCGACAGGAACGCGCCGAAGTTGCCGAGGTCGAGGCCGCGGATCTTGTCCTCGATGCGCAGCGCGCCGTCGCGGCGCAGCGCGGTGAACGGCAGCGGGGTGTGCTCGTCGCTGACCACGCGGAGCAGATCGATGCACGTGGTCGGCGCGCGGCCGACGTCCAGCGGCGCGGTCAGCACGACGAGCTGCCGCAGCACCTCGGGACGACGTCCGGTGGTCTCCAGCAGCGCGTAGCCGACCTGTTCGGCCGCGACGGAATCCGGCCTGGCCGGAGCCGCTTCGGCCAGCCGGTCGGCGATGCCGTGCAGCACCTCCCGGGCCCGCGCCACCGCGTCCACCCCGTCGGCGTCCGGGGCCGCGTCCGCGCCCGCGGACTCCACCATGGATTGGAGCTCGGCGGCGAACTCGGCCAGCGCCTGCTGGAACCCGTCGCCGTCGGAGACCGCGCGCAGCACCGCTCCCAGCAGCGGCTCGATCGGCGAGGGCAGCCGGTGCTGCAGGCGTTCCCGGCGGCCCTGCACCCTGCGGACCCAGTCGTCGAGCTCGGAGGTCTCCACGATCGGTTCCAGCCGCGCGCCGTTGATCCAGTAGCGGTCGGCGTGGCCGGCCAGCACCCCGGCGAAGGCCCGCAGCCGGTACAGCTGCGCCTTGCACGCACCGACCTGCGCGGATCGTTCGATGTCCCAGGCCCAGCCCAGGCACTCCTGCACGGCGGCGCGCAGCCCGTGCGCGTCGTCGAAGATCTCGGGACCGGCCTGCCGGGCCAGCGCCGCGAGCCGGTCGGGAAGCAGGTCTCGGGTGCGCGCCGACCACTCCGCGAGCGGTTCACCGATCACCGGCGGCAGCAGCGTGCCGTCCTCCGAATCCGAGGGGTCGGTCAGCAGCGCGTGCACCGCTTGCGCGTCGAGTTCCGCGCGCACCACCGCGTGATCGGCGGCCACGGAGGCGACGTGCTCCGCCCACCGCTCGGGACGTTCGCGCACCGGGGCGAACAAGGCCTTGCGGCGCAACGCGTTCCCGTCGACCGTCCGGTTGTGCTCGGCGAGCTCGTCGAGGTCCGACAGCAGGGATTCCTGGGTGAACCGGCCGCGCAGCGCCGCGACCGTCACCGGCACGGCACGCCCCGAACCGCGTCGCTGCCCGTGCGAGACGACCGGATCGGGGTTGAGGTACAGCAGGAAGCGCCGGGTGGGCCGATCGGCCGGGGCCTGGGCGATCGCCTCGATCGCGGCGGTGACCGGGATGTTGTCCAGCACCCCGCCGTCGATCACCCGGAACGGCGTTGTGCCCGTGCTGGTTTCGGAGAACAGGCCCAGCATGTTCGGTTCACCGGCCGGTGGTTCGCCCGGCCCGGAGCTCACCTTCGCGGGTTCGAAGGCGAACGGGAACGACGAGGTGGCGCGCGCGGCGTGCGCGAGGCGCAGCGCGGTGTCGTCGAGGTCGCCGAAGTCCGAGAGCGGGTCGCCGGCCCGGCCTTCGTGGTGGAAGGTCAGCCGCGCGGCCCGCCGCTCCAGCGGCATCGGCCCGACGCGGGCGTCGTAGTGCGGCTCCACCAGCGGATCCAGCAGGGTCGCGGTGAGCAGCATGTCGGCGCGGCGGCCCGGCTGCTGCTCGGCGGGTGGGGCGTTGTCGCGGATGACGCGGGCGAGTTCGGCGCGGAAGTAGTCGTCGCCTTCCAGCAGCGAGGCGGGTCCGCCCTGCCAGAACTTCGGCACCGGGCGGGCCATCGCCTCCAGGTCGGCCAGCTGGATCCACGTCCGCCGCATCCGCTCGAACGGCATCCCGTAGACCAGCGTCGCCGACATCAGCGCCGCGTTGAGGCCACCAGCCGAGGCCCCGGCGAGCACGTCGACGCTCACCGACCGGTACCCGGCCAACCGCGCCAGCGCGGCCCACGGGTGCTCGGATTCCCCGGTGCCGTCCAACGATTCGCGCAGCGCGTTGATCTCGGCGACGGCTCCGCCGATCCACACCGCCATGCTCGCACCACCGCGCATGGCGAGCGCCAAGCGCAGCTCGTCCCCAGAATCCACGATCACGAACGTACCGGGTTCAGAGGTGGTGCGGGGTTGCTTTGCTCAGGGGTGCGGGGAGCGGAACCTGAGCGGCTTCGTGGACTCCGGGCGCCACTCCTGATGTATGCCAATGCACGGTTTCGTGGCGGCGGTGCGAGCTGAGTCCCACACCTGAAACAGCAGCCGCGGCCGCACCCCCGAACTCCTAGCTTTCCGGAGGAGTCCAGCGGTCGGTGCGCGACATCCCGGCGGCGCGTCCCTTGCCCGAGATGACCAGCGCCATCTTGCGGGAGGCCTCGTCGATCATCTCGTCGCCGAGCATGGCCGCACCGCGCTTGCCGCCCGCGGCGGAGGTGTGCCACTCGTAGGCGTCGAGGATGTTCTCGGCGTGGTCGTAGTCCTCCTGGCGCGGCGAGAAGAGCTCGTTGACCGCGTCCACCTGGGCCGGGTGCAGCACCCACTTGCCGTCGAAGCCGAGCGCGGCGGAACGACCGCCGACCGCGCGCAACCCGTCGACGTCCTTGATCTGCAGGTACGGCCCGTCGATGGCCTGCACGTCGGCCGCGCGCGCCGCGGTGAGGATGCGGAACAGCGCGTAGTGGTAGGCGTCGCCGACGTCATAACCGGGCGGCTGGTGCCCGACGACCAGCGACCGCATGTTGATCGAGGCCATGAAGTCGGCCGGTCCGTAGATCAGCGCGGCCACGCGGGGCGACGCGGTGGCGATGGCGTCGATCTCGACCAGCCCGCGCGCGTCCTCGATCTGCGGCTCGATGCCGATGCGGCCGGGTTCCAGGCCCAGCGCGCGCTCGATCTGCGACAGCGTCAGGTCCAGCCAGCGCACGTGGTCGGGTGCGGAGACCTTCGGCAGGATGATCGAGTCCAGCTCGGCACCGGCGCCTTCGACGACGGTCACCACGTCGCGGTAGGTCCACTCGGTGTCCAGCGCGTTGACCCGCACCGACCGGATCTTGCCGTCCCAGCCGCCCTCGTTGAGCGCGCCGACGATCCGGTCCCTAGCCTCGGCCTTGGCCAGCGGGGCGACCGCGTCCTCCAGGTCGAGGAAGAACTGGTCGACCGCCAGCCCGCGCGCCTTGTCGATCATCTTCGCGCTCGACCCCGGCACCGCCAGGCAGCTGCGCCGCGCACCTTCCACCATGCTCATGCCAGGTGTCTATCACGCCGTCCGGCGAGGTGGGCGCGTTGTCCCTAGCCTGATCGACATGGTGGCCGTTACCAGGGTCTTCGCCGCCCGGATGGCGGGACTGTCCGTGTTCGGTCCGGACGGCGAACCCATCGGGCGGGTCCGCGACGTGGTCGCCGCGCTCAGCGTCCGGCGGCAACCGCCGCGCGTCCTCGGCCTGGTCGTGGAACTGCCGACCCGGCGGCGGATCTTCGTGCCGATGCTGCGGGTCACCCGCATCGAGGCCGCCGCGGTCACCCTCACCACCGGCTCGGTGAACCTGCGGGCCTTCACCAAGCGCCCCAACGAGATGCTGGTGCTCGGCGAGCTGCTCGACGCCCAGGTGCGCATCGAGTCGGCCTCGGCGGTGCTGGTCGACTCCGCGCTGGAGCAGACCCGCACCCGCGACTGGCAGCTGACCAAGCTCGCGGTCCGCGAGCGCACCGGCAGGCTGGGCCGCCGCGGGCCGACGAAGGTGCTGGACTGGGACCAGGTGGAGGGCTTGGAGTTCGCCGAGGTCACCGGCAGCCCGCAGGGCGTGCAGCAGCTGCTGTCGATGTTCGACACGATGCGCGCGGTCGACGTCGCGAGCACCTTGCACGAGCTGCCGAGCAAGCGGCGCTACGAGGTCGCCGAAGCGCTCGACGACGAGCGGCTGGCCGACATCGTCGAGGAGCTCCCCGAGGAGGACCAGAAGGACCTGCTCGCCTACCTCGACGACGAGCGCGCCACCAGCGTCCTCGAAGCGATGAATCCCGACGACGCCGCCGACCTGCTCGCCGAACTGCCCGAGATCGACAAGGTCCGGCTGCTGGAGATGATGGCCCCGGAGGAGTCCGAGCCGGTCAAGCGCCTGCTGAAGTTCTCCGCCGACACGGCGGGCGGCCTGATGACGCCGGAACCGCTCGTGGTCACCCCGGACGCCACGATCGCCGAGGCGCTGGCGATGGCCCGCAACCCGGAACTGCCGATCGCGGTGGCCAGCATGGTCTTCGTCTGCCGCGCGCCCAGCGCCACCCCGACCGGCCGCTACCTGGGATGCGTGCACCTGCAGCGCTTGCTGCGCGAACCGCCGTCCACGCTGGTCGCCGGCGCGCTGGACACCGACCTCGCGAGCCTGCCGCCGCTGGCACCGCTGTCGGAGCTCACCCGCTACTTCGCCGCCTACAACCTGGTGTGCGGGCCGGTTCTCGACGACGAGGAGCACCTCATCGGGGCGGTCACCGTCGACGACCTGCTCGACCACCTGCTCCCCGGAGGATGGCGGCACAGCGGCCTGCCCGACCGGGAACCGGAGGAGCCGACGTCCCAGGAGGCCCGCTGATGCCCGAGCTGCTCACCCACCGCCGGCTGGACCAGCCCCGCGCCGAACGCCGGTTGAACGTCTCGTTCGACCCGGAGATGTTCGGGCGGTTCTCCGAGCGCATCGCCCGGTTCCTGGGGACCGGCAAGTTCCTGTTCTGGATGACGGTGCTGGTGATCGGCTGGATCGCGGTGAACCTGCTCGCGGTCGGGTACGCCTGGGACCCCTACCCGTTCATCCTGCTGAACCTGTGCTTCTCCACGCAGGCCTCGTACGCGGCGCCGCTGATCCTGCTCGCTCAGAACCGGCAGGACGACCGCGACCGGGTCTCGCTGGAGGAGGACCGGGCTCGGACGGCGCAGACCAAGGCCGACACCGACTACCTCGCGCGCGAGCTCGCGGCGCTGCGGCTGGCCCTCGGAGAGGTCGCCACCCGCGACTACATCCGCAGCGAGCTCGACCGCCTCCGCGAGGAGATCCCCGGCCTGGAGAGCCCGCAGGAGAAGCGCAGGGCCCGCACCGGCCGGGGGCACACGTCATAGCCCGGGGTCGAGGTCGGCGAAGAGCTCGACGATCGCCGGAGCCGTGACGCGGTGCTCGGCGTACTCGGCGCGGGTGAACCAGCCGAGCTCGGCGATCTCCGCCGAGGCGACCGGTTCGCCGTCGACGGCGCCCGTGTAGCAGGCGAGATCGACCTGGACGCCGTCGCCGCGGCCGACCGCGTCGGTGCGGTAGCGGGCGAGGAGCTCGGGTTCGCGCAGGACGACCCCGAGCTCCTCGGCGACCTCGCGCTGCAGCGCGCGCTGCTCGGTCTCGCCCGGTTCGATCGTGCCGCCGGGCAGGTAGAAGGCCACCTGGTCCTGGGAGCGCACCAGCAACAACCGCTGGTCGACGCAGAGCACCAGGCCGACCGCCTTGATCAGGGAGTTCACCCGCTCATGCTTGCGCACGCTGACCAGGAGGCGAGGGCACACCCCCGTCCGCCAGGCGTTCGCAGGCGCGCACCAGGGTCTCCAGCTCGCCGTCGGCGGCGTTGAGGAAGTAGCGCGCGACACCGTGGCGGTGGGTCGACGCGGCCATCCGCAGCCGTCCCTCACCCCGTTCGGTGATCACCGCCTGCACGCCGCGCCCGTCGGAGTCGACCCGCACGCGACGCACCAGTCCGAGTTTTTCGAGCCGGTCCACCAGTCGGGTCACCCCCGAGCGGGAGAGCAGCACGACATCGGCGAGTTCGGTCATCCGGAGTCGTTGCTCCGGCGCTTCGGTCAGCGCTTCCAGCACGTCGTAGGCGGCCAGTGTCAGCCTCTGCTCGGCGATCAGATCGCCTTCCAGGCAGCGCGTGACCCGGGCGTGTGCGCGCAGAAAACTGCGGTACGCCAGCAATTCGTTTCGAGTCGGTAATCGGTCCAGAGCCGTCTCGGCCACGTGACGGATATTACTGTCCGCATCCCCTTGACTCCTCAGCGCCCCCGGTCAAGCACATCGGGTAACGGCCCTACCGGCGGCGATGGTCTTGCCCCGCGGCGGCTACTCGTCCGTAACATGGGAACTGCCGAATAGGGGTGTGAGACCCTTTTCTGGTTCGGCGGGATTCGCTCCCGTCCCCACCACGTTCACCAACGCTTGTCGAGGTAACCGTGACCAGTACGCAGTCCGCACCGACCGAGGAAGCCGTCCGACAGGCCCTCACGAAGGTCGAGGACCCGGAGATCCGCAAGCCGATCACCGACCTGGGCATGGTCAAGGGCGTGTCCATCGGCGACGGCGGCGCGGTGGAGGTCGGGGTCTACCTGACGGTTCAGGGCTGCCCGATGCGCGAGACGATCACGCAGCGGGTCACCGACGCCGTCTCCGCCGTCGACGGCGTGTCCTCGGTGCAGGTCGAGCTCGACGTGATGAGCGACGAGCAGCGCACCGAGCTGCGACGCAGCCTGCGCGGCGACGCCGAGGAGCCGCGCATCCCCTTCGCCGAGCCGGGCTCGATGACCCGCGTGTACTGCGTGGCCTCCGGCAAGGGCGGCGTCGGCAAGTCCAGCGTCACGGTCAACCTGGCCGTCTCGATGGCCGCCCGCGGCCTGTCGGTCGGCGTCGTCGACGCCGACATCTACGGCCACTCGGTGCCGCGCATGCTGGGAGCCGGCGGCAAGCCCACCCAGGTCGAGAAGATGATCATGCCGCCGCAGTCGCACGGCGTGAAGGTCATCTCGATCGGCATGTTCACCCCGGGCAACACCCCGGTGGTCTGGCGCGGACCGATGCTGCACCGCGCGCTGCAGCAGTTCCTCTCCGACGTCTTCTGGGGCGACCTGGACGTGCTGCTGCTCGACCTGCCGCCGGGCACCGGCGACGTCGCGCTGTCCACCGCCCAGCTGATCCCCAACGCCGAGATCCTGGTGGTCACCACCCCGCAGCAGGCCGCCGCCGAGGTCGCCGAGCGCGCCGGTGCGATCGCCATGCAGACCCGCCAGCGGCTGGCGGGCGTCGTGGAGAACATGTCCTGGATGGAGATGCCCGACGGCCAGCGCATGGAGGTCTTCGGTTCCGGCGGCGGCCAGATCGTGGCCGACTCGCTGAGCCGCGCGCTGGGCACCGAGGTGCCGCTGCTGGGCCAGATCCCGCTGGACCCGAGGCTGCGCGAGTGCGGCGACGCGGGCGAGCCGCTGGTGCTGCAGGAACCGGACTCCCCGGCAGGCGTGGCGCTCAGCGACATCGCCAAGCGCCTCGGCACCCGAGCCCGCGGCCTGGCGGGCAAGCTCCTGTCGGTGTCCCCGGCCTAGGCTTTCTCGCCTTCGTCGACAGCGGCGGCAGCCGCTGTCTCAGGTGTGGGACTCAGCTCGCACCGCCGCGGGTCCTCAGCGGTTCTCTGGTGAGGACAGCCGCAACGCCGTGTATTGGACATACATCAGTTGCGGCTCCCGGAGCCAGAGGACCGCTGAGGTTCCGCCACTCGCACCGCTGAGCAAGATGAGCCTGCAACAGCGAGACGTCAGCGCTTCGCGACGGCGAGGAGGCCTGGGCCGGTCGGCAGTGTCACCGGCACCAGGCCCTCGTCGTCCTGCACGGCCTTGACCAGCGCGCGGATGGCCGCGGCCAGCGCGCTGCGGTGGTCGTGCTCGCCGAGCTGGACCCCGGCGAACACGATGACCCCGCCGGGCCGCAGCAGCCGCGCGCCCAGCTCCAGGTAATCGGGGTAGTCGGTGCTGGCGACGCCGACCGACACCAGGTCGTAGCCGCCCTCGGTGAAGCGCGGCAGCATCTCCACCGCACGTCCGTTGATCAGCCGCGTGCGCGCGGGCGCGATGCCCTCCTCGCGCAGCGCGGCCCGAGCCGTGCGGTGGTTGGCCGGGTCGGCGTCGATCGAGGTCAGCACGCCGTCCGGCACCATCCCGCGGAGCAGCCAGCGGGCGCTCTCACCGGATCCCGTGCCGATCTCGACGACGGCCTTGGCCCGCAGCGCGGCAGCGAGGAACTGCAGCACGTGCAGCGACGACGCACCGACCGGCTGGCCCTGCGGACCATCGCCGATCGGGCGGGCACGTGTCCGCTCACCCACCTCGCAGCCGCTCATCGAGTAGCGGGCCACCGACCTCTCGGGTATCACAACGCGAAAGGTTATCGGCGTTCCGCCCGAAGATGATGTTTCCGGACGACATCGTTAGACGGCCGTTTCCATGCGCGACATTCCGTCACGCTGGGTGATCAAGGGTGCAGGGCCGAGCGGGTGAGAGCAGCCTCACCCAGACTCTCAGGCCCTTCTCAGGCCGCTTTCATGCCGGTTTCACCAGGGAGGACGACAGTAGCCGTCATAAACCGACACCCATCGGCGTCTCACCGGTGAACGGGGCGCGGGAACAACGCTCCCGCCCCAGTCGTTCTGGTAGATGCAAGCCCACAGGAGGTGGCTTTTCGCCCGATGGCAACACAGCCGATGAGCGTGGCCCCCGGCACCGACCGGTCCCACGAGAAGAGCGTTACGCCGAGCACCGTCTCCCCCGGCGCGGAGGAAGCCGCCTGGACCCCGCCCAGCTGGGACGAAGTGGTTCGGCAGCACGCGGACCGGGTCTACCGGCTCGCCTACCGCCTGTCCGGAAACCAGCACGACGCCGAGGACCTCACCCAGGAGACCTTCATCCGGGTGTTCCGCTCCCTGGCGTCCTACAAGCCGGGCACGTTCGAGGGCTGGCTGCACCGGATCACGACCAACCTGTTCCTGGACATGGCCCGCCGCAGGTCCCGCCTGCGCATGGAGGGCCTGCCGGAGGACACCGACCGGTTGCCCGGTGGCGGTCCGACGCCGGAGCAGGTCTTCCACGACACCCACCTCGATCCCGACCTGCAGGCGGCGCTGGACCAGCTGCCGCCGGAGTTCCGCGCGGCCATCGTGCTCTGCGACGTCGAGGGCCTCTCCTACGAGGAGATCGGTACCACCCTGGGCGTGAAGCTGGGTACCGTGCGCAGCAGGATCCACCGCGGGCGCCAGATGCTGAAGGCCACGCTCGAAGCGCGTCGCGAACAAGCCGGGAGGATTGACGGATGACGGTTCTGCGGGGGTGGGGGCTGCCCGAGCAGCACCTCGCGCTGGACGCTCTCGTCGCTTTCGTCGACGGCGAGCTCAGCCCGAGCGCCCACGACCGCGCGGTGGCCCACCTGGCCGGATGCCCCGCGTGCACGGCGGACGCCGCCGCTCAGCGGCAGGCCCGCGCGGCGGTCCGCGCGGCCGACACCCCGTCGGTCTCGCCGGAGCTCCTGCAGGCGCTGCAGGCCATCCCCTCCAGCGCCGAACTCCCCGCACAGCCCGAGAACCTCGCTCTGACCGAGGACGGTCAGCTCGTCACCGTGTCCCGCCCCGAACGCCTGAAGCGCTTCGGCAGCGGACCGGTGCTGGGGTCGTCCACGCCGCTCGGCGGCTCGCAGCAGCCGCTGGGCACCAGCGTCACCTCCTACGACGACCGGCCGGAGGACTCCGCCGACCGGCGGGCCTCCCGGCGCACCAAGCAAGGCGCCGGTGTCGTGTTCTCCGGGCTGGTGCTCGGTGCCCTGGCGTTCATGAACCTGCCCATCACCGACGAGGACGGGCACCCACTGCCTGGTGCTCCCGTACCGCTTCCCGGTGGGGCCTTCACCAACGCCGTCATCCCGGCCGGGGGCAGCACCGCGCTTCCGTCGGAGAGCGTCCCGGCGAGCTCGGCCGCACCGAAACCGCAGGTCGCAGCCGTTCAGCCCGCGCCGCCCGCGCCGGCACCACCGGCTGTCGCCTCCACCGCGCCGCCCCCCGAGTAGCGGGCTGGCGATTTCGCGCCCACTCCACGCGGACTTCACCGAGCTGCGGGCAAAATGGGTTCGTCGGCACCATGCCGGTGAGGCGGGCCGCGCGCCCGTGTGATCCACTCGATGTGACGAGCCCGATCGGACAGCCCGGGGAGCGATGAGCGACCAGCCAGGAACGCCCGCGCAGGGTCCCGACGCGCGCCGGGACGGCCCTGCACGAGGTCAGCAGGGGGCAGAGCCGGTGCACCCGTGGCAGGGCGGCGCCATGACGGGCCGCGGCGTGCCCGCGGACCGATTCGCCGCCGCTCCCTCCCAGTCCCACGACAGCAACGGGCACACGTCCGATCGGCTCCAGCCGCGCCCCCTGGATCGGCCCGAGGTCGACCCGTCGCAGCGCAACGCCTTCGCCCGACCCCAGGGCGTGTCGGGCAGCTTCGACCCCGACGAGCACGGTCTGGCCGCGCGCGGGATCGAACAGGCCCCTCCCCCGCCGGATGCGCTGGTCCAGGCGTTCGGCCGCCCGCCGCAGAGCGACGACCCCCTGCAGCGCGCGCCGGGCGAGAAGCCCATGACCCCGGAGAACGAAGCCGACCCGGCGCTGTGGAACTCCGGCGACCGGGACCCGTGGCGGGACCCGGCGGCCGGCGCGATCCTCGGCCCGCCCGCGGTGTCCGAGGAGCAGCCCGACGACGACGGCGAACGCGAACGGGGACCGCTGCTCAGCGCCCGGGAAGTGCTCTTCGGCCACCGCGTGCACCCGCGCGCGCTGGCGATCCTCGGCGTGGTCGCGCTGCTCGTCGGCCTCGTGGGCGGTTTCCTCGGCCGGATCACCGCCGAGGAGGGCAACCCGCTGATCAACCCGGACGTCACGCTCGCCGAGGTCGATCAGGGCGCGGGCGACCGGCCGCGCGGCGCGGTGTCCCAGGTGGCGCAGCGCGTGGTTCCGGCGGTGGTCTCCATCGAGGTCCGCATCGGCGGGCAGGGCGGTTCCGGTTCGGGCGTGGTCATCGACGGCGGCGGCTACGTGGTCACCAACAACCACGTCGTCTCGATGGCCGCCGACACCCCGAACGCGCAGGTCTCGACGGTCTTCCACGACGGCACCCGGGCCCCGGCGAGGGTCGTGGGCCGGGACGTCAAGACCGACCTCGCGGTGCTCAAGGTCGAGGTCTCCAACCCGACCGTCGCCCAGCTCGGCGACTCGGACGCGCTGCGGGTCGGCGACGACGTCATCGCCATCGGCTCGCCGCTGGGCCTGGCGGGCACCGTCACCACCGGCATCGTCAGCTCGGTGCACCGACCGGTCCGGCTGGCCGGGGAGGGCACCGACACCAACGCGGTCATCGACGCCATCCAGACCGACGCGGCCATCAACCCCGGCAACTCCGGTGGCGCGCTGGTCGACGGCTCGGGCGCGGTGGTCGGCATCAACAGCGCGATCCGCACGCTCGGTTCGGGCGGCGAGGGCGGCTCGATCGGACTCGGGTTCGCGATCCCGATCGACGACGTCCGGCGCATCGCGCAGGAGCTCATCCGCACCGGCACCGTCCGGCACGCCGACCTCGGGGTCAACGTGAAGTCCGTCAGCGACGGGCTGGCCGACGGCGCTCAGGTGCAGAACGTGCAGGACGGCAGTTCCGCCGCAGGTGGCGGGATGGCCGAAGGCGACGTGATCATCAAGGTCGGCGACCGCAAGGTCGGTAGCGCCGACGAACTCATCGTGGCGGTGGACCGGCACCAGGTCGGCGAACGCGTCCCCGTGACCGTGGTCCGGCAGGGCCGCGAGCTGGTGCTCGACGTGACGCTGAAATGACCGATCACAACGGCATGAACAGCGGGCCACCGGGAGGACACGGCGCGAAGTTGCGCCAGTTCCCCCCTTCGACCGGCGTCACCCGGTCGGTACGCTGGCGATGTCGGCAGCTCGGCGTCGGTTCGCGAGCCACGAGGATCCCAGAGGAGTCGAGAGGTGTTCGATAGCGTCGGCTGGCCCGAGATCCTGATCCTCGCGCTGGTCGGGTTGTTCGTGCTCGGCCCGGAGCGGCTGCCCGAGGGTGCGGCGTGGCTGGGCAAGGCGGTCCGCCAGGTCAAGGAGTACGCGACCGGTGCCCGCGAGCAGATCCGTTCCGAGATCGGCCCCGAGTTCGACGAGCTGAAGAAGCCGCTCGATGAGCTCCGCAGCGTCCGGAACTTCAACCCGCGCACGGCGGTGACCAAGCACCTCCTGGACGGCGAGAACCCGTTCGAGGAGTTCAAGAAGAACTCCTCCCCGCTCAACGGCTCCGCCCCCACCAGCACCAACGGCCAACCCCCGGCGGCCACGCCCAAACCGGCCGAACGCCCCCTCTCCCCGGG